>CAVEMY010000001.1:0-76940 GCA_963617005.1 Parabacteroides distasonis
CAAACTGCGAATTCTTGCCGATGGGGCCTTGGGTCAAGAGCCTTGAAACAACGCTCACATTAATTGACCTTATCGCTGATACGCAAAAGTAGTTCGCGCAATTGGCCTAACAAAAGGTTACAGCTCCGCCTCGAAAAGCGGAGCTTCTCTTTTTCATGCCCGTTTCTTCGACGTTTTCTTTGCGTTATAGTCTGCTTCTTCACTATTCTCGAGGATTTTTGTGTCTTCTTTGCTCTCTCGAATTGGTTTAACGCTTGTAAGTGCAAGTGCTTTAATTAGCACACTTACAACGAATTCTTTTGCCTCACAACTACAAGCGCAGGACGTAAAACCGACTGTAATTGCTGAGGTGCTTCTCGGCGAGATTGCCTTACAGCGGCAACTCTACGAGGATGCGTGGTTTGCGTTTTTAGATGCCTCACGCAATGCGCAAAATGTAGAACTTGCTGAAAAAGCCTACCGCATTGGATTTGTTTTAAAAGATAAAGAAAAAACCGATGAGGCTAGAAAAGTCCTCGATTCTTTAGATAAAGATAACGAACACGTTCTTCTTGAGAAGGCTCTTCGAGAAGGTCGGGACAATAACGAAAAGGTCGCAAGCCAATTCCTAAGTGAGGCAATCAAGAAGTCTCAGGACTACGCTGTTCTTTTTGATCGCTTTTCAGCTGAATCCGAATCTTTTCCCGATAAGAAGATTCGCTACAACCTTCTTAGCCAAATCGGGAAAGTTGTGGGAGATAACGCTTTAGCCGAAAGAAGCCTTGCGCTTGCCGCGAAAGCCGCTGGCCTTAACGACAAGGGCCTCGCACATATTTTGAAAGCTAGTAAATTGGCGCCCGACAACGGACAGATTCTTCTTGAAAGTGCCGACTTCGAATTTGAAAGCGCTCCCGAAAAAACGAAGAAACGCTTAAACGCCTTTCTAAAAAAGCACCCCAATAATTTTCATGTGCGCATTGCCTACGCCAAAGCCCTAGCGCGAAGCGACAACAAAAAAGGCGCTTTCGCCCAGTTAAAGGCAGTTGAAGAAACGGCTCCAAACGATGCGCAGGCCTTCTTTCTTTGTGGTGTTGTCACCCAAGAGATGAAAGAGTACGACGCCGCTTCGGTCTATTACCATCGTTATTTGCATTTGGCGAGCCTTGATAAAGAAAAGCGCTTTTTACCCGACGCCGCTTACGTGCAATTGGGTGTCATTGCTATTCATCAGAAAAAGTGGGATGACGCACTTAGCTATTTCGCAAAAGTTGAAAAAGGCGACAAATACATTCCTGCTCGCCTAAAACAAGTAGAGATTCTCGATAAGCTCGGGCGCGTCGATGAGGCTTGTGCTGCGATAACGGCTATCCGCACGGACAAACCCGAACAAAAGGCAGAATTTACCTTCTTGGCTGGTCAAATGCTCGTTGCGGCAAAAAGAAAACCCGACGCGATGAAGTACTACGAAGCCGCTTGTGAATTGGCCCCGAAAAACACGGATTTCATACTGCGCACAGCGATGGTTGCTGAAGAAATTGGCTGGATTGAAAAGGCTGAAACGTTCCTGCGTCGCTATATTGTCCTTCGCCCCAATGACCCGCATGGCTATAACACCTTGGGTTATATGTGGCTCGATCGCGGCATTCGCACAAAAGACGCAAAACCCCTAATTGAAAAGGCCATAGAACTTTCTGGCGGCAACGACGCGGCAATTTTGGATTCGATGGGTTGGCTTAAATTTCGGGAAGGAAAATTCAAAGAAGCTGAAACCTGGTTAAGAAAAGCACTGAAGTTAGACAGTAAAGAGCCTGAAATTACCCTGCATCTAGCCACCGTCCTTCTGATGGAAAAACGGTTTTCAGAGGCAAAGGCTTTGGTTAATGCCGTTTTAAAAGAGCATCCTGAAAACCCCGAGGCGCTTTCTTTGGCTGACCAATTAAAGGATGCCACGCGATGATCGCTCGTAGGACATTGCTTTTCTCTGCTGCGCTTCTCTCTTTAGGAGGGTGCTCTGTCTTTCACGAAGAAAGAGTTCCCGAGCGTCGCTTTATCGGGCAGTTCTCCGTTCAAGAAAAGGATGGGGCTAAGCGTCGCTTTTCAGCACGGTTTCGACTCGACAAAAGTTCTGAAGCACTCTTTCTTACGATTCTTGGACCATTGAACGCCACTCTCGCTCGCCTTGAAGTCGCACAAAATAAGGCGGTTTATACCGAAATGGGGAAAGACCCCATTGTTAGCGACAACGCCGAAGAACTTTTTACGCAATTAATCGGCTTTCCGGTTTCAATAGCCCTTTTCTTAAGTTGGCTATCGGGCATCCCAAATCCCGATGTTACTTTCGAGAAAATTAGTGCCTCGTCTTTTCGTCAAGCGGGCTTCTTGGTAACGATTACTGAGCCCGAAGCGCCCAATACCGCAAGGCGCCTTCGCGTTGAAAATGCCCACTACTTAGTTTCCCTTGCCGCTAGCGAGGTCGCCCTCTAATGACTACGGTTCTACAAAACCTCCCAGCGCCTGCAAAACTTAATTTGTTTTTGCATATTGTGGGAAGAAGACCCGACGGCTATCACGAACTTGAATCGGTCTTTGTTCTCATTGATTTAGCCGATAGTCTTACGTTTGAGCGACTTGAAGCACCGACCTTTGAGCGTACTGGCGACTTAACTGGTCCCGTTGAGAGCGACCTAACCGTTCGAGCCGCCAAACTTTTAGCGCAAAAAACTCAGTGCCCATTGGGAGCCAAGATTCACGTGACTAAACGCATCCCCGTGGGAGCTGGAATGGGAGGCGGGTCAAGCGATGCAGCAACGACACTAATTGCCCTCAATTCCCTCTGGAATTTAAATCTTAGTAAAAAAGCGTTAGCCGAAATTGGTCTTCAATTAGGAGCCGATATTCCCTTTTTCCTTTTCGGGGGAAATGCTTTTGCCGCTGGCATCGGTGAGGAACTCACAGAAATTCACGTCCCCGAATCCCCTGTTGCCATCGTAATGCCTAGCGTTGGCACCTCAACAAAGGCCATTTATACGGCGCCTGACTTAAAAAGAAACTGCGAACACGTCACGCCTCAAGTCGTGCAAAAAGCTTTCGATGCCTCTTGGCCCGCTTTATTTGGAACCAATGTGATGCAAGCTGTTGCAGAGCGCATCAATCCCCAAATTCAAGAGGCTTTAACCATCCTTGGACCCCAATCACGAATGACGGGATCAGGGTCCGCGGTCTTTAAAATCCTCAAGGATTTCGAAGCGGAAAAAGACGTTTTCCGTTGTCTTCCGACATCTTTTCGGGGGTACTTTGCAAAAATTCTCGCTTCTCACCCCCTGAAATCGAGCCCTCTGGGGTAGAATACGGCGTTTTTCTCGTAGGGGTGTCGCCAAGTGGTTAAGGCACCGGATTTTGATTCCGGCATTCGATGGTTCGAATCCATCCTCCCCTGCCAGCCTTTTGACGCGACGAAAATACCGCTTTTCCGTCGCTTAAGTTGTTGATTTTATTGATATCAGCGGCTCTTTCAAACTTAACGAAGTTTAGCCGCATCACCGCGCTACGCGGCGTTTGCGAAAGGTGTTGATTATGCCCACAATGTGTCCGGATGATGTGAAAATCTTCTCTGGCAATGCCAATCCAAAACTAGCTCACGCCGTTGCGCAGTATCTGAATATCCCGATGGGGCGAGCCACAGTCAACCGCTTCGCAGATGGCGAAGTGATGGTTGAAATCAATGAAAATGTTCGTGGTTCCGACGTCTTTATCGTTCAGAGCACGTGCTCTCCCACAAACGACAACTTAATGGAAGTGATGATTATGGTCGATGCGCTGCGTCGCGCCTCGGCTCGTCGTATCACCGCTGTGATGCCCTATTACGGATACGCTCGTCAGGATCGTCGTCCGCGTTCGACGCGCGTTGCGATTTCTGCGAAGGTCGTTGCCAACATGCTTCAGAGCGTTGGGGTAAGCCGCGTTCTTACGATGGATTTACACGCCGACCAGATTCAGGGCTTTTTCGACGTTCCCGTTGACAATATTTACGCCACTCCCCTCCTTTTAGGTGACTTAGTTGCGCACAACTACTCGGATTTGATGGTTGTGTCTCCTGACGTGGGTGGCGTTGTTCGAGCGCGTGCGATGGCAAAACTTCTTGGCGTTGATCTTGCGATTATCGATAAGCGCCGCCCGAAGGCCAACGTTGCAGAAATCATGAACATTATCGGTGACGTGAATGCACACACTTGCGTGATCACTGACGACATCGTCGATACCGCTGGAACGCTTTGCAACGCCGCTGGCGCCTTAAAAGAGCGCGGCGCAACACGCGTTTTAGCCTATATTTCTCACCCCGTTCTCTCGAGAAACGCCGTGGAAAGAATTACAAACTCCGCATTGGACGAACTCGTTGTCACAGACACGATTCCATTGAGTCCTGCGGCACAAGCCTGCCCGAAGATTCGCCAGTTAAGTTGCGCACCTTTGGTCGGCGAAACGATTTCGCGCATTGCGCGTGAAAATTCTGTGAGCGCTTTGTTCACAGGAAATTAATAAAAAACGAATCCGCCCTTTCTCTTGACTGGTCGCGGTCGAGAAAGTAAGCGGCATTTAATTGATCCTACTTTTTGGAGTATTACATTATGAAAGTCATCGCCATTACGCGTAAAGCGCAGGGAACGAGTGCGAGCCGCCGCCTGCGCCGCGAAAACAAAGTTCCGGGAATTCTTTACGGAAACAATGTTGCCGCAACGCCCATTGAACTCGACCATAAAGAGCTTTTCTATGATTTGCAGAAAGAAAAGTTCCATGCCTCGATTTTGACGATGGAATTAGACGGCAAAGACGAACTCGTCGTTTTGCGTTCCTTCCAGATGCACCCCTACAAGAACCAGTGCTTGCACGTTGACTTCCAACGCATTGACCCGAATTCGAACGTGACAATGCGCGTGCCGTTGCACTTCTTCGGTGAAGAAACAAGTCCGGCTGTCAAGCTTGAAAATGGCTTTATTAGCCACATTATTTCGAGCGTTGACTTGGTCTGCTTACCCAAGGACTTGCCGGAATTTATCGATGTGGATTTGTCTGGCATGACGGGAGCTGCCACACTGCGTGTGAGCGACTTGAAGCTACCGGAAAACGTCAAGGCCGTTAACCCGAATCAGCCTGTTGCCACAGTGACAACGATTGCTGAAGATACGCCTGCTGCTGAGGCTGCGGCTCCTGCCGACGCTACGGCTGCCGCTGCTCCTGCTGCTGAAGCGGCTCCGGCGGCTGATGCGGCTAAGGAAGAAAAGAAGGCCTAAGCCTTTCTTCTTCACTAAGAAAGGTTCGCCTTCCAAACTCGGTTGGCGAACCTTTTCTCTTAAAAGAACATGGCAAATTCTCAAAACATCCGTCTTTTGGTAGGTCTCGGAAATCCTGGCAGTAGCTACGCTGGAACGCGCCACAACGCAGGTTTCGACTTTCTCGATCTCATCGCGAAAGACGCGAAAATCAGTTTCCGAGAGGAAGCGCGGTTTTTTGGGCTTCTTGCGCGTCTTACGACAGAAGCGGGAGACCTTTGGCTACTAAAGCCCACAACCTTCATGAATCTCTCGGGACAATCGGTTCAGTCTGTTGCCTCGTACTACAAAATCGCGCCTGAAGAGATTCTTGTGGCGCACGATGAGCTCGATTTGGTTCCTGGCACGATGAAGATTAAGCTCGGAGGCGGAAACGCTGGGCACAACGGCTTAAAAGACATCACAGAAAAGTTGGGGACCCCGAACTTTTGGCGGCTTCGCTTTGGTATCGGTCACCCACGCGTCTTTTGCCCACAAATGCAAGTCTACGATTGGGTCTTAGGTCGGGCACCAGCAGAACAGCGAGAGCCCCTTGATACGTGCCTAAAAGCCGCAACCAAAATCGTGGATAATCTAATCTCTGGCAAGATGGCAAGCGTTGAGCGCACGATTGGAAAATTCGCTCACGCCCCAAAAGCCAAGCTAGAAGAGGAGAATTGAATAAATGACAGTGAAGTTATTGATGAGCGCCTGCCTAGTTGGGCAGTGCTGCCGCTATGATGCAAGAACACTACCGAGCGTTGTCGATAAACGGCTTCACGTCATGCTCAATATCGGTGAAGTCGCGGTCCTTTGCCCTGAGTGCGCTGGCGGTCTTGATACCCCACGCGAAGCAGCTGAGATTGAACCTGGGAAAACCGCTCAAGATGTTTTAGACGGAAAGGCCCGCGTCTTAACAAAGAGTGGAGCCGATCTCACAGAGGCTTATGTGAAAGGCGCGGAAAAATTCGTCTCTCTCGCTAAAAAGTACAATGTGAACACAGCTGTACTTAAGTCTAAGAGCCCGAGCTGCTCGACTTGCGAGGTTTACGATGGCACGCACACTGGAAAATGCGTCCCGGGACAAGGCGTAGCAGCGTGTGCTCTCAAAAATGCGGGCGTCACTCTTTTTGATGAAACCGAAGTCAAGAAAGCCCTTGACTTCGTAGAAAACAAATAATTATCTAGGTACGACTATGGGACTTAAATGCGGAATCGTCGGATTGCCGAATGTCGGAAAATCCACTCTTTTTAATGCTTTAACGAAAGCGGGTATTGCGGCAGAAAACTATCCATTTTGCACAATCGAGCCCAATGTCGGCATCGTGGAAGTGCCCGATACGCGCCTAGCGGCGCTTGCGAAGATTGTCAATCCCGCACGTATCGTACCTGCCACTGTTGAATTTGTGGATATCGCTGGATTGGTTGCAGGAGCTAGTAAAGGCGAAGGCCTCGGGAACCAGTTCCTCGCCAACATTCGTGAATGCGATGCGATTGCTCACATCGTCCGTTGCTTTAACGACTCCAATGTCGTTCACGTGGCAGGAAAGGTCGACCCCATTGAAGATATTGGCGTTATCAACACCGAACTTGCCTTGGCTGACCTCGCTAGTGTCGAAAAGGCACTCAATCGCTATCAAAAGCAAGCCCGCCAAGGGGGAGACAAAGAAGCGTTGAAACTTGTTTTAGCGCTTGAAAAGGTCGCTCCCTTACTTAACGAAGGAAAACCCGCTCGTGCCGCGAATCTTACAAAAGAAGAAATCGAGCAACTTCACCCCTTATTCCTTTTGACGTTAAAGCCCGTGATGTATGTAGCAAACGTCGATGATGCAGGATTTGAAAATAATCCCCTGCTCGACGCTGTGCGTGAGTACGCGGCAAAAGAAAATGCGCCCGTGGTTGCCATTTGCGCGAAAACCGAAGCGGAAATTGCCGATATGGATGCGGAAGACAAAGCCGTCTTCTTAGAAGATATGGGGATGACTGAAGCTGGGTTAGATCGCGTCATCCGTGCGGGATTCTCTCTTCTTGGTCTACAAACGTTCTTTACAGCCGGCCCCAAAGAAGTACGTGCTTGGACCATTCACAAGGGAGATACGGCTCCGAAGGCCGCTGGCGTCATTCACACAGACTTCGAACGCGGTTTTATTCGTGCGCAAACGATTGCCTATAGCGACTATGTTGCCTTGGGCGGTGAAAAAGGCGCACAAGAGGCCGGGAAGATGCGCGCCGAAGGCAAAGACTACGTCGTTTGCGACGGCGACGTGATGAACTTCCTCTTTAACGTCTAGAGAAGTAAAAGTCCGGTACTTGCCGGAACCACGACAAAAGCATCAAGGGCGCTTAATAGGATAAAAAGCACAATAGGCGAAAGATCCAAGCGCCCGACGGTCGGGAGAATGCGTCGCAAGGGCCGCAAAAACGGGTCGACTAATGTCGCCAAAAGCGCGTAGTACGGCGAAAATGGGTTTGCAAAGAAACTCATCACACAGTAAAAAATCAAACACCACGTCAGTAAATCAATAGCCCAACGAAGGACCAGGGCAAAAGGCGCTAGCGCAAAAGATAGGCCTGTCGCAGGAAACCCTGTCACCTCTCGAGCTAAGAGCGTTGCAACAAAGGCAACAAGAAGAGCTGAAAGCAAACTTGCCCAATCCCAATTGCCTCGCGCACGCACAACATAAGCAATAGGATTGACGAGCCAATCGGTAAATTTCCACGCAAAGCGAACCATTGGGTCTCTTGGGCTAATCGCCAGTGTCCAAAGATAGGCGCGAAGCAAAATGACGCATCCCAAAAGAGAAGCAATTAAATTGACTAACCAATAAAGAAAATTCATCCGTAATCCTTTAGCTCTTTAGACAAGCTTTCCGATATCCCGTTGTGCCCGTTTTAAGCTACGAGCCACAGAAGCGGCTGCTCCTGGAAACTCTGGCGCACCAAAGTTTTCTCGCGCCTTTTCGAGCCTTTCCCAATCAAAGTGAGGACCGGGATCGGTTTTTCTGCCTGGTGCCACATCGCTATGCGCCACAATCGCCGCAAGGGGGTAGCGCTTTGATATCGCTTTTAGGAGTTTAACAAGACTTCGGTACTGGGCGTCTTCAAACTCCACATCATCCGTTCCCTCGAGCTCGATACCAATGGAGAAGTCGTTACAGTTATCGCGCCCTAAGTAGGAGCTTATTCCTGCGTGCCAGGCGCGTTTCTCACAACTTACAAATTGTTCGATTACACCCTCTCTTGAAACAAAAAAGTGCGAAGAAACGCGTAGTCCCTCTAAATCCGCCAAGCGCGCATCTTTTGTTGTATCAAGAGTCCCTAAAAAAAGTTGCTGCACGTCACCTGTGCCAAATTCTCCAGGGGGCAACGTGATGTTATGCAAAATAACAAGACTCGGAATTACGCCTTCAGGGCGCTCATTAAAGTGGTTTGAAGGCGAAATCAGAACGCCTTTTGCCCAGCCATTCTCGTCAATGGAAATCGCCTTTGGTCTCATTTTTCGTTGCGAGCCTTGGCCCTACAGGCTTCAGAGCAGTACTTGACGCCGTCGCCTAAAACAGCTTCTTCTTCTGCAAAGTGCGTTTTGCACACCGGACACTCGCAAAGACGAATGAGCTTCTTTTTTGATGCACGACTTGACACGCGACTCTTTTTCTTCGGGCGCTTTTTCTTTTCAATAAAGCCTGAGAGCGCCGTGCGAACAAGAGCATAAAGGACAATGCCTAGGCCAATGAAAAAGAGAATTCGTCCCATCAGCGCATCCCCTTAGAAGCCCTTTAACTCAATAAACAGGCGATAGACAAGATAGGCAACAGCCAAAGCGGCCGCTCCCACCCAAAACCAAATAAGGGCGGTCTTACCGCGCCACCCGAATCGATAGCGACCGATTAAAAGCACGGCAAAGACAATCCAGGATATCCACGTTAAAAGTGTCTTGTGATCGAAATCAAAGAGCACATTCCAGTATTCGCTTGTTACCCAAGCGCCAAAGATAAGGACGCCTGTAAGACACACAAAGCCGCAGAGGATGATCCGAAAGAAAATGCGCTCCATAGCCATCAAATCGGGCATATTCGCTAGCCACCCGCTATCGACGTTGCCGCTTGGGTGTTTCATCTTTCGAGAAAGGGCCGAAAGAAGCACGGCCTGCACCGCAGCATCGATCGTAAAGCCGTAGGCTAAAAAGGCAAGCACCAAATGCGCCTTAAAGGCAAAGGTAGCCTCGCTTGAGATTACAAAGCCTGAGAAAAATTGCGGTAAAACAGAGGCAGGCACTGCCAGAAGGAAAACAAAGCCTGTCAAGACCGTCACACGGCGAATCGCACTTTCGACAATAATGACAAAGGCTGCGGCCCAAAGCGCCAAGGAAAGTGCATAGGCAAAACCAAAGCGCACGCTATCGGCAAAGATTCCGTGCCAAAGAGCAAGTCCGTGCAAAGCAAGGGCTAATAAGCCGCCGTACAAAAGCGTGCGACTAGCTTGAGCCTGAGACGTACGTAGCGTGCGCAAAATAAGCACGCCATAGACGCCATATAAGAAGGCTGCTGCCCAAGCAACAGGAAAGCCACTTTGCATTCGGTTTTCTCTCCAAACTCTTTATTCGGTCTTTTGTGCGCTTTTTCTACGGCTTTTTTATGAAGAAAAGAGCGCATCGCCCGAGCTTGTGATGCCTTAAAATAAGGCTCACTTTTGACGCACATTGCGACAAGTACGATTGTAGATGAAACTTAAAGGCGAGCGCGGCTCCCTTTTCGATTTAAAGAACGCCAACAGCATAGATAATTATGTTTGATAACTTAACAACAAAACTCGCGCATATCGTGAAAACGATGCGCGGTCAGGCTCGCTTAACAGAAGAAAATACGCGCGATATGCTCCGAGAGGTGCGCTTAGCGCTCTTAGAAGCTGACGTAGCGCTTCCCGTTGTTCGCGAACTTACGAGCCGCATTAAAGCCAAAGCCCTTGGCCAAGAAGTAATCGGCTCTTTAAATCCTGGTCAAGCTCTCGTTGGCGTTGTGGAAAAGGAGCTTACGGCTGTAATCGGGGGCGACCTCTCGCGCGAAGAGCAAAGCATTCGCCTGAATGTGCAGCCTCCAGCTGTGATTCTCTTAGCAGGTCTACAAGGTGCTGGTAAAACAACGACCGCAGGAAAGCTTGCGAAATACCTCATTGAAACCACGAAAAAGCGCATCCTCACGGTTTCAGCTGACGTTTATCGACCCGCGGCTATCGAGCAGTTAAAGACCGTAAGCGCTCAGGCTGGAGCTGAGTTCTTCCCAAGTTCTGTGGGTGAGACGCCGCTTTCGATTGTTCAAAACGCTCTCGATTACGCCAAACACCACCTCTTTGATGTGCTGATTGTCGATACGGCAGGTCGCTTAGCAATCGACGAAGCGATGATGCAAGAGATTTCTGCGCTATCTGATTTTCTAAAGCCCGCTGAAACGCTCTTTGTCGTTGACGCGATGCTCGGTCAAGACGCTGTGAATACGGCTCGGGCCTTTAACGAACGATTAAGCCTCACAGGCGTCATTCTCACGAAATTAGATGGTGATAGCCGAGGGGGTGCTGCGCTTTCTGTGCGTTGCGTCACGGGAAAACCCATTAAGTTTGTGGGTACGGCTGAAAAGCTCGACGGGTTTGAACCCTTTAATCCCGAGCAGATGGCAGGCCGCATTCTTGGCATGGGAGATATTGTGTCTCTTGTGCGAGATGTTGCCAAAAACGTCGATATCGCTCAAGCGCAAAAGCTTGCTGCAAAACTGAAATCGAGCAGTCGCTTTGATCTCGAAGATTACCGCGCACAGATTATGCAGGTGAAAAACATGGGAAGCTTCTCCAATATCCTCGAAAAGCTTCCCTCGCAGTTGCAAGAAGCCGCCTCTCACGTCAATGAAGAAAGCGCCTCTCGCACCTTGCGCCACACAGAAGGTATTTTGAATTCCATGACGCCAAAAGAGCGGCGCAACCCCGATTTGATTAAAGCGAGTCGCAAACGTCGTATTGCAGCGGGTGCTGGCGTTTCTGTGCAAGAAGTCAATCGCGTCTTAAAGCAATTTGAACAAACACGCGACATGATGAAAAAGATGAAGAAAGGGGGACTCGCGCGCATGATGCGCTCGATGGGGTCTTTCATGGGAGGGGGCTTTCCTGGGATGGGAGGAGGACTACCTCCTGGAATGGGTGGTTTCCCCCGCTAATTGAGAAGCACAATGAGAAATCGCTTGAGTCGATTTGAATACTTTGACACGGCCGCTGGAAAAACCGATGTGGCCTGGCAGTTGAGTGCTTTTCGTCGTTTTGCAGGTAACGCAGTAGAGAGCGCACTGCAACTTGGCGTCCCTTCCATTGATGCCTTAAGTCAAACTCAAGCGGGATTAAAAATTCTTTCTTGCGATAGAGCGCCACTAAAAAGAAATCAAGAAGCCTCTCTTATTTTGTGTGAAGACGCTTCTTTGGCCCTAGAGACAGAATCCATTGATCTTGTTCTTTGGCCTCATGGTTTTGATAGGTACCCTGACACGAAAGACGTGCTCTCTGAGATTTCTCGCGTTTTGGTTCCTGAAGGGGCGCTTGTTGTGACGTTTTTTAATCGCCATGGCCCTTGGAGCTTAAGACGGAAACTCCCGATAGCGCATCCGCTACTACCGGAAGATATTTCTCTACACACGGTCTCTTCTGCGAGAGCGCAGCTTTTGCATGCGGGACTGACCTTTGAGGCAGGAGCCTATGGCGTTTACGGCATCGATGCGAAAGAAGGGGCTCAAGGTAAGACGCTACTAGAAAAAGCGGGCGACCGTTGGTGGCCAATGCTCGGTAACCTCGTTATCCTTGTTGCAAGAAAACACCGCCAAGGAATGCGGCTTGTTGGGAAAGCCCAATTTAATTCCCCAAGCCTTGGCACTCTTGGAGCAGCTACGGCTGGAAATACGACACAAAAGGAAGGCCTTTGACTGACGAATCTTTACATATCTGGACCGATGGCGCCTGTAAATTCAACCCTGGCCCTGGTGGCTGGGGCGTCTTTATGCGCTACAAAGAAAAGACGCTAGAACTCTTTGGCGGCGAAGCGATGACAACGAATAACCGCATGGAATTAACAGCGGTCATCGAAGCTCTTAAAGCCATTAAAAGGCCCTGCCCGCTCACGATTCACTTAGATAGCGTTTACGTCAAAGACGGCATCACGCAGTGGATTCACAACTGGAAAAGAAAAGGCTGGAGAACCGCCGCAGGCAAACCCGTGAAAAACGACGATCTTTGGCGCGAGCTAGACAGTTTGATTGGAAACTTTACGATCTCTTGGGATTGGGTGAAAGGGCACGCGGGTATTGAAGGAAACGAAAAGGCCGACGAACTCGCTAACCGTGGCGCGGCTCCTTACCTAGAAAAATAACGTTTATGAGACAAATTACTTTAGATACGGAAACAACGGGTATTGATGTCGAATCCGGAGACCGCGTCATCGAAATCGGTTGCGTTGAATTAGTAGGTCGCACCTTATCGGACGACACAAAGTACTACTTTCACGTCTATATCAACCCGGAGCGTGATGTGCCCGATGAGGTTGTGAAGATTCACGGCCTAACCAATGAATTTTTGGCCGATAAACCGGTTTTTGCCGATGTTGTTGATTCTTTTCTTGAGTTTATTAAAGGAGCGGAACTCTTAATTCACAACGCCGCATTCGACGTGGGATTCTTAAATGAAGAATTGGCTCGCCTTAAGAAAGGAAAAATCGAAGACTATTGCCCGAAAATTACCGATACGATTGCAATTGCTCGCAATCTTTTCCCGGGGTTACGCAACAATCTTGACGTTTTGTGTACGCGCTACGAGATTGATAATTCTTCACGCACGTTGCACGGCGCTTTGCTTGACGCAAGACTATTAGCGGAAGTGTATCTCGCGATGACACGTAAGCAAGAGTCGCTTTTAGCGGAGTTTGCCGGTGCCGATGAAGCCCCCGACCCCATCCCGAGTCCAGAGTCTTTTATTGCGGCAACAATTCCTGAAGAAGAAAGAAAAGAGCACGAGAAATTCCTCGATCGCATCGACAAAAAATGTAAGGGAACTTCCCTTTGGCGCAAGCTTCAAGACCCCGCAGTTGGTAATACCGCAAATACTGAAGAGAAAGGCTCTTGAATTCTCTGAGGTTTTTCGGCATTTAGAGGAAAAAGCCGTTAAACTGTGAGCCCTTATTTGCGCTCGAAAGGAAAAAGACTTCGAGCTCTTCCGTTATCTTTTACGCTATTCATGATCAAACTCGAACATATTACACAGCGATTTAAAACGCCTGAAGGAAAAGACTTCTACGCGATAAAAGACGTCTCTCTTGAGATTCATCGCGGTGAAATCTTTGGCATTATTGGGCGTTCTGGCGCAGGAAAATCCACGCTTGTGCGCTGCATTAATCTCTTAAATCGCCCCACAGAAGGGCGCGTCAGTGTCGATGGCGTTTGCTTAAACGATTTAAGTGCCAACGATTTACGCCACGCAAGGCAACAAATCGCGATGATTTTCCAGCACTTTAATATCCTTTCAACGCGCACAGTCTACGAAAACGTCGCATTCCCCTTGGAACTTGTGGGAATGAAAAAAGACGAAATCGCTAAGAAAATCACGCCGTTAATCGAGCTTGTGGGACTCACAGAGCACGCCAATAAGTATCCCTCGCAACTTTCAGGCGGCCAAAAGCAGCGCGTCGGTATTGCAAGAGCCCTTGCTAACGACCCGAAGGTTTTATTAAGCGATGAAGCCACAAGCGCTCTTGACCCAGAAACCACTGTTGCGACTCTCGAACTCTTAAAGCGCATCAATAAGACCTTGGGGCTTACGATTGTGATGATTACGCATCAGATGGATGTCGTAAAGCAGATTTGTGATCGCGTTGCCGTAATGGACTCGGGTAGCGTTGTTGAAGAAGGTGACGTCCTTGACGTTTTCCGCAACCCGCAACACGAAACCACACGTAAGATGATTGGCACGGTGATGGCGCAGGCGCTTCCTGCTTCGATGGTGGAAAAACTTCGTAGTGAAGCAAAATCTGTAAAAGACGGGGCAGCCACTCACATCCTACGCTTAGCCTTTATTGGCGACGAAGTCGATCGACCTGTCATTAGCGAAGCTTCACGCCTATTTAATGCCGACTTAAGCATTTTGCTTGCTAACGTCGATCAGATTCAAGGAAAGAACTTTGGGACGCTCACCATTCAGATGACCTGCCCCAATGAAACGTTTGAGAAAACTGTGAACTACTTACGCGAGCAAAACGTCACCGTTAAGGAGGTAACCGATCATGTCCTCTGATATGTTGATGATGCTTTGGGAGTCCTTCGTTGATACCTGCATTATGGTTGGTGTCTCAGGTTTTCTCGGTTCCCTCTTTGGCATTCCTTTGGGCGTTCTGCTTTTTACAACCTCTCCCAAGGGGATTGCGCCACTACCTGTACCTAATCAAGTTGTTGGTTGGATTGTCAATGCCGTGCGCTCGACGCCATTCATTATCTTGATGGTTGCCATTATTCCTTTAACGCGCATCATTGCAGGAACCTCCATTGGTACAGCAGCAGCGATTGTCCCTTTGACGATTGCCGTGACCCCGTTAATTGCACGCTTAGTTGAAACGAGTTTACGTGAAGTGGATTCGGGACTGATTGAAGCGGCTTTGGCGATGGGAGCATCGGATTTGCAGATTGTGACGAAGGTGTTACTCCCTGAAGCGCTCCCTGGGATTGTTGCTGGGTTAACGATTAGCTTTATTTCGCTTATCGGGGCCTCTGCGATGGCGGGAGCCATTGGTGGTGGCGGCTTAGGCGACATGGGTATTCGTTACGGCTATCAGCGCTTTATGCCTGATGTGATGCTCGCTGTCGTTGTGATTCTTATTGCTTTTGTGCAATCGATTCAGTCGCTTGGCGATTGGCTAGTTCAGAAATTACGTCACAAGTAGCAAGAATTCGGGCATAATTGCCACCTTCACAGCGATGCGGGCGTAGTTCAATGGCAGAACGAAAGCTTCCCAAGCTTTATACGAGGGTTCGATTCCCTTCGCCCGCTCCATGAATTCTGATAAGAAACGGATCCTCGAGGTCCGTTTTTTGATACAAGAACGATGAAAAAAGAGCTAACAGCCGAAGAAATCGAAGAGCTTAAAAAACGCCACATCCGAAGCTTTGTGTTGCGTCGAGGGCATATTTCCACAGCCCAAGAGCGCGCCTTAGAGGAGCTTTTCCCTAAGTACGCACTCTCCTACGAGAAAAAGCTCTTAGATGCAACTAGTCTTTTTGGCCGCGAGGCTCCCCTTGTTCTTGAAATCGGTTGTGGCATGGGAGAGACCACGGCCGCAATTGCCGCTGCCCACCCAGAAATCAATTTCTTAGGCTGCGAGGTGTTTGCCGCAGGCGTTGGTGCCTTAAGTAAACGCCTCAACGAGTTGGGTCTTACGAACGTGAGAATTTGTCAGCACGACGCGGTGGAAGTTGTGCGTGACATGATTGGCGTAAACACCCTTTCTGGCATTCACATCTTTTTCCCTGACCCTTGGAGAAAAGCGCGCCACCACAAAAGGCGCTTAATTCAGTCGCCCTTTGTGAAGTTACTTACCGAGCGCCTTACCCAAAATGGCTACCTGCATTGCGCCACAGATTGGGAAAACTATGCCGAGCAAATGCTCGAAGTCTTAAGTGCTGAACCGCTACTAGCGAATCTCTCAGAAGACGGGTTTGCCAAAACGCAATCCAATCCCCTTTGCGAAAGACCTCGCACGAAATTCCAAGCCAGAGGCGAGGGCCTAGGCTATGGGATTTGGGATTTAGTTTTTGCTCGGAAATAACTTCTTACCCGATACGAACGATATCGGCACCCAACGCTTTTAACTTATCTTCTAAGTGCTCATAACCGCGATCTAAGTGATAGATGCGATCGACAATGGTTTCGCCTCGTGCGGCGAGCCCTGCGATGACAAGAGAGGCCGAGGCTCGTAGGTCTGTTGCCATCACATTGGCGCCTTCCAACTTCTCGATACCATGGACAACCGCGGTGTGACCATCAACAGAGATTTGGGCACCCATGCGCTGCAACTCAGGTACGTGCATGAAGCGATTTTCGAAAATCGTTTCATCAATGCGCCCAGCTCCCTCGGAAACCGAATCCAAGACCATAAATTGCGCCTGCATATCTGTCGGGAACCCTGGGTGAGGCGCCGTTCTCACGTCGACAGCACGAGAGCGGGTATTAATACGCGCACGAATCCAATCGTCACCTGTTTCAACAGTGGCTCCTGCGCTACGGAGTTTTTCAATCACAGCGTCAAGCGTTGTGGGAGCGGCGTGAGTGACAAGCACATCGCCTCGCGTTACGACAGCGGCGCAAAGGAAAGTTCCGGTTTCGATGCGATCGGCTAAAACCGAGTGTTCGCATCCGTGTAGTGTCCTCACACCCTCAACAACAATGCGAGCCGTGCCTGCTCCTTGAATCTTTGCGCCCATCTTATTTAAGCAATTGGCCAAATCAACGACTTCGGGTTCGCGCGCGGCGTTTTCAATCACGGTTTCGCCTTCAGAAAGGGTCGCGGCCATCAAAATATTTTCAGTCCCCGTGACTGTGACCATATCTGTGACAATGCGTGAACCCTTAAGGCGTGTGGCTTTCGCATCCACGTACCCGTGATCCATATCGATAGCTGCGCCCATCTTCTTTAGCGCTTTGATATGTTGATCGATGGGACGAGCTCCAATCGAGCAGCCGCCAGGCAAAGAAACGCGAGCCGCGCCAAAGCGAGCAACTAAGGGCCCTAAGACCATCACAGAGGCACGCATCGTTTTCACTAAATCGTAGGGAGCCTCGGTGCTAGTCACGGCATTGGCTTTAAGACGTACGGTATCATCATTCACGCGCTCGTAAGCCACACCCATTCCTGAAAGAAGGCGCCCCATCGTACGGACATCGGCTAAGTCCGGCATATTGTGAAGAATCAACTCGTCTGAAGTTAGTAACGAAGCGGCCAAAATGGGAAGTGCCGCATTCTTCGCGCCCGAAGCACGAACTTCTCCCACAAGACGATGTTCACCAACAATTTTGAGCTTTTGCATGAGGCTTTCTCGAATCCAATAGTCTTAAAAATTTGTGGGCGTAATTCTACAAAATTAGCCTACTTTCCCCCAGAGGGAAGTAAAGTGATTCACGGGGCCATGACCGTGCCCTACATCAAGTTCATCAGAGGCGGCAATGGCCTTGGTGATAAAGGTTTTTGCCTCACGAATCGCTTCAATTGGGTCATCGGTTTTTGCAAGTGCCGCCGCAATCGCTGAAGATAGAGCGCAACCTGTGCCGTGCGTATTTTTCGTTGCAATGCGTTTGGCGGAAAGCTCCGTCACCTCTTTTCCGTCATAGAAAAAGTCCGAGCAACTTGCGTTAGCCAAGTGCCCGCCTTTTAAGAGAACGGCGCAGTGCTTATTCGATAAAGCATAAAGGTCGACGGCAGCCTCTTTCATCTGAGAAATGTCTTTTATCTCACGACCTAAAAGGACACTGGCTTCCGGTAGATTGGGTGTCATGACGTGAGAGAGGGGAATGAGTTCTGTAACGATGGCTTTTACCGTATCTTTTCCAACTAAAGAGTCCCCACTTTTAGCCACCATCACAGGATCGATCACAATCCAGCGAGGTTTAAAGCGTCTTAATGCGTCCGCGACAACACGCACGACATCGGCTTCTCCCAGCATCCCGATTTTCACAGCATCAATGCGCACGTCAGAAAAAAGCGTATCGAGTTGCTCGCGCACAAACGAGGCGGGAACTGGGAATACGCCTCTAACTGCGGTTGTGTTTTGTGCTGTTAACGCAGCAACAACGCCCGCTGCATAAGCGCCCATTGCGCTAATACTCTTAATATCGGCCAAAACCCCAGCGCCCCCCGATGGGTCAACGCCAGCAATGGAAAGAACATTTTTTATTGGGCTTTTTGCCATAGAGTGGCTATCTCCTTGATCATTCGTTCAGTTGCCCCTGTGTAACTTTGTGCAAAGCTTTTTGCGGCATAAGAGCGGTCAGACAATTTCCCATCGGTAAGCCAGGTAGCGGCAAGCACCATCGCTTCTTTAGCGTCTTTTACGCGCACAGCCGCATGAAAAGCGATTGCGTCTTCGGCTGGTTTTGCAAAGTTAAATGTCGAGGGTCCCAAGATAATAGGAACGCCAGAGGCGGCTGGTTCAATAAAGTTTTGCGAGCCCGTGCCCCCGAAGCTTCCGCCCATAATGCAAACGTCGCCTAAAGCACAACTAAAACTCATCTCGCCCATCGTATCGGCAAGTACGACGCGCACCTCTTTACCTAAAGAGGCCAGATTGGCGGTCTTTGTTTTCCTTACGTAGGGGATATTTCTTTCGATGAGGGCGGCCTCAACCTCATCAAAGCGTTGCGGATGCCTTGGAACAAGCCAAATAAGCACCTCTTTGGGCAACTCGTCTATGGTGTCCAAAAACATCACTTCTTCGCCTTGGCGCGTGCTCGCAAGAAGAACAATGGGGCGATTAAGACTCGCTTTTAATTTGCGAGCACTTTCTTGTTGCTTCGCGTCAGGCCGAATATCAAACTTCACCGATCCACAGACAAGAACGTTTTTCGCCCCTAAGCTCACTAAGCGCTTTTTATCGTCTTCGCTTTGCGCTAAAACCAGTCGAAAGGCACCAAACGCGGGCTTCATCACACTCGGGAAACGAGCTGCCATGCGCCGCGACTTCTCTGACTCGCGAGCATTGGCTAGAACTACTGGGATTTGAAAAGATTCGGCCGCCTCCATTAAATTGGGCCAAACCTCGGTTTCCATCACAACACCCATTTTGGGTTTCGTTTCCTCGAAAAACTGAGCCATCAACTCTGGAGTGTCATACGGTAAATAGCACTGCGTGACGCGTCCTGGATAAGCCTCGAGGATCTTCTTACCTGTTTCTCGGCCCGTTGGGGTCATTGCCGTAAGAAGAATTTCGCTATTGGGAAATCTCTTAAAAAAGGCATCAATCAGGCTTCGCGCTGCAATGGTTTCTCCGACGCTAACCGCATGAAGCCAAAGGCGTGGTTTTTCTGTAGGAGCCGGAAACGGTTTCCACCCAAATCGTTCGTCCCAATGCTCAAGGTACTCAGGTTGCTTTTTCGCTCTGTGTCTCAAATAAAACTTCGCTAGCGGCAAAGCTGCTCGCGTAATCATCCGATAAGCCCAAGTCACTCTCTTTATTCTCCAAGCGTTGCCACTTTTTTGCGGTTTTATTGATCAAATCCGTCTTTCTTAGGACCCCCGAAGACTACTGCTTTCCGTTAAGAAAATCGAGCCAATCGGTTCCCACTTTAGGCGCTGTGATGACCTTCACATCCAAGCCCTTTACAGCTAACTTATGCCCTAAGGTGTAGGCACCTGCCTGCCCTGCGTAACTTTTGTCGTTATCGGCATAGATGCGAACAGACGTGACCCTCTTTGGAAGGTCAACGGCGTTTGCTAGATTTGTTACACCAAGTGTGGCCCACACAGGAAGAGAAAAAAGCTCTGTGCACGCGAGTGCCGTCTCGATGCCTTCAGCTAAACCCAAAACCTCTTTAACCTCGCCAAAGCGCACGAAAGCGCCCTTAAATGCGCCAGGCATGAGTTTCTTGGGTCTTGCCACACTCGCTTTCTTTCCGTCTTCGAGATAGGTTCTATGAAGATTGACAACGCGACCGTTTTTATCTGTGACGCGCGAAAGCATGGCCGCGTAAGTTCCAGCGACTTTCCCCTCCTCATCGAGATATTCGAGCGCTTTGTGATAGCGCACTTCGGGCGTTGCGTTTTGAGGATTTAACCCCCGATTGGCTAAATAGGTCCATACGGGGTCTCCCGAAACAATAGGAGAGGCTTCAGCCCAGAGTTGAGTCACTTTGCGAAGCCTTTCGCGTTCGGCCTCTTCTTCGGGGCTTAGTGTTCTCTGTGTGGGGCTCTCTTCTTGTGCTGGATCGATTCCACAAAACCGCTCGACAAATTCGAGAGCATCTAAAAAGTTTGTGCCCAAAACCTTTGTGAGAAGTGAAAGGCCGTCGCCTCCCCCACAACCACGGCAGAAGTACTTGCCGTCTCCCTCTTTATCGAGAAAGGAAAAGCGATCGCGCCCGCCGCACACTGGGCACGGGCGATTGACCTTATCAAGCAAATCCGCTTTAACGCCAGCGGCTTGAAGAATGGCGCGCCAACGACCGAGAGCAGCGCTTTTGGCTCGAGAAATTCTTCTTTCAAAGTCTGGGTTTTGCATGGGGAGCTCCTCCTTTGCCAAACGCATTGGCTACAAGCCTAGCAAAAATAGAGCCTCTTTATTGCCATTCTTTTTTTGAAGAAGCCTATTTTCACCTAACAAGAGCGCAAACGATGACGCTAAAATGCCAAAACCTGTGACAGGTCTGTCACTTACTTGAAATGAATACTCATGGATAAGCAACTACTTGCTCAAAAAAATGTTCTCGTTGTCGGCGATTCCATGCTTGACAAATACTGGTTCGGGGACACCAATCGTATTTCTCCTGAGGCGCCCGTTCCCGTTGTTCGTATCGTTCGCAGTGAAGAGCGCCCAGGGGGCGCGGCGAACGTCGCTCTTAACGTTGCAAACCTCGGCGTAAAAACGACGCTAATGGGAGTTATTGGTGCCGATGAAAATGGCTCCAATTTAAAAAAACTCCTAGCTCCGACAGGGATTGATTGTCAGCTTCTTTCCGATGCTGCCGTAAAGACCATTTTGAAATTACGCATCGTTGCGCGTCAGCAGCAACTTGTGCGTATCGATTTTGAAGAGCCCCCATCAGGAGACGTGCTCGCAAATCTCTTATCGGACTTTTCCGATGCCGTCGAACAGTACGACGCACTTGTCCTTTCCGATTACGGTAAAGGGGGACTGGCCCACATCCGAAGCATGATTGATATTGCGCGCGATAAAGGGATCCCTGTGTTAATCGACCCGAAGGGTGACAATTACGATCGTTATGCGGGCGCGACTGTCATTACGCCGAATCGCGCAGAACTCGCCTGCGTTGTCGGAAGATGGACAAGCGAAGAAGACCTGACTATTCGAGCACAGAACCTTCGAGACCGCCTAAATCTTGAAGCCCTTTTATTAACGCGAAGCGAAGAAGGGATGACACTATTTACGGCCGACGGGGTTCAAACCGTTCCTGCACAAGCGCGAGAAGTCTTTGATGTCTCGGGCGCTGGAGACACGGTAATTGCTGTGACCGCTGCTATGCTCGCTGCGGGACTCAATCTATCGGAAGCGGTCCGTATTGCCAACCGCGCTGGCGGCATCGTCGTCGGCAAACTCGGCACGGCAAGCGTCTCTTACAACGAACTTTTCGGAAATTAACTATGGCTTATCTTGTTACTGGAGCAGCTGGTTTTATTGGTTGCAATAACGTTATCGCCTTAAACAATGCGGGCATCACCGATGTCATCGCTGTCGATAACCTCACACGAGCCGAAAAATTCAAAAACCTCTGCGAATGTCAAATCACAGACTATTTCGATAAGAAAGACTTTATCGAACGCGTGAGAACGGGTCGCGCACCAAAGCCTGAGGCAATTTTCCATCAAGGAGCCTGTTCGAGCACGATGGAAACCGACGGGCACTATATGATGGAAAACAACTATCGCTACACGCTCGAACTCTTTGAGTGGGCGCAAGCTTTAAAGATTCCTTTCATTTACGCAAGTTCCGCTGCTACCTATGGAGCAAGCCCCATCTTTATTGAAGACGTGCGCTACGAAAAGCCCTTAAATGTCTATGGCTACTCCAAATACCTTTTCGATCAAGTCTTGCGTCACCGAGCTCGCGACTTAAAAGCGCCCGTTATTGGATTGCGTTACTTTAACGTTTATGGACCTCATGAGCAGCACAAAGGCCGCATGGCAAGTGTTGCCTTTCATCAGTATTTCCAATTCCGCAAAGACGGTGAAGTTCGTCTTTTCGAAGGGTGCCTTGGGTACGGTAACGGCGGCCAGATGCGTGACTTCGTTTATGTGAAAGACGTCATTGCTGTTGCGATGCACTTTTTAAATAAACCGGTCACAGGCATTTATAACTGCGGCACGGGTCACGCTCAGCCCTTTAACGATGTAGCGCTTACTGTCGTAAATACCTTGTCAGGAAAGAATCGCTCGTTAAAAGAAGCTGTAAACGACGGTTTGATTAAATACATCGATTTCCCAGAGGCTCTCAAGGGTAAGTATCAAGCCTATACGCAAGCCAACCTTGAAAAACTGCGTGCCGCTGGGTGCGATGTGCAGTTTCATAGTGTTGAAGAGGGAACGGCCGAATACATGCACTATTTGGCAGAAACCTACCCAACGGGCGAAATGTAAAAATGGCGACGAAAGCCGCTTTCTTAGACCGCGACGGCGTCATTAACGTCGATCGCGGTTATGTCTATCGCATCGAAGACTTCACAGTCATCGATGGCGTGTTAGAAGCCGCCAAGCGTCTTTATGACGCAGGTTTTAAGCTTGTCATCATCACAAATCAGTCTGGCATTGCGCGCGGCTTTTATAAAGAAAGCGACCTTTCCCTTTTAAACGAGCACATCCTGAAAATCTTTTGTGAGGCTAACGCTCCGCTCTCTGGCATCTATTGCTGCCCACATTTACCCGATGCGCCGCTTGAAGCCTATCGCAAGGTTTGCGATTGTAGGAAACCGGCTCCTGGCCTCTTTTTAAAAGCGGCAAAAGAACTCAATCTCGACTTAGAAAAGAGCCTCGCTTTCGGGGATAAAGAACGAGACCTAGAAGCGGCAAAACGCGCAGGAGTTCCCGTTCGCCTTCTTTTAGGTAAAGATGGAAAAGTAATCCCCGAGAAAAGTACGTCAGCCTTAGCCGTTGCGAAAGACTTACGGGCTGCTGTTGAACTCTTAGAGGCTTTAAATAAGCTTTAAGCTTTTCGCTTTCTAAAGCACCAAGCGATTGCCACGACTAGCGCTGCGCCTACGATGCAACTTATCGTGTGATAGTTTGCAAGCGCTGGGAACTGATCGAGCATCCACGAGTCTGTCGAAAACATCGATCCGGCAATCCAGCCCAAGAGTGCGCCACCAAACCAAATAATGATGGGGAATTTATCCAAAAAGGCCAGGATGACTTGGCTACCGAAGACAATAAACGGAATCGAAACGAGTAAGCCAAAAATCACTAGTAGCGTCTGATGATCGTCGTGCGCTTGTTGAGCGGCCGCGGCAATGGCCAACACATTATCCAAACTCATCACGAAGTCGGCGACGATAATGGTTTTAACGGCAGCAAGTAGTTTGGTACTTGAGGCCACTTTCCCTTCTTCTTCGTGACCTGGCATCAGAAGTTTCACGCCAATCCAAATAAGCAAGGCGCCACCCACGACCTTTAAGAACGGTAAATCGAGCAAAGCCACAGCGCATGTAATCAGAATCACGCGCAAGATGATGGCACCAGCTGTTCCAAGCACAATGCCTTTGATTCGTTGCTGATGCGGGAGATCACGGCAAGCAAGCGCAATAACAACAGCGTTGTCGCCCCCTAAGAGTAGGTCAATCAAAATAATCTGACCAACAGCACCCCAATGAAGGTTCGTCAACAAATCAATCATGTATTGCATGCGCTCTACCCTTTTTAACGCTTCGAAGAAATTGGCATTGTATAGAAAGCGCCTATGCTGGCGATTGGGGCGTTTCTTTTTGTTACGACTCGCGTCGAGCGCACTCTAGAACTCGACGGATTGTGTCAAAAGAAAAACCGCGATTGGCAAGGAACCGGATTTGTTTCTGACGGTCTTTTTCGTTTTCAGCAGCTGTGCCAAAGCGGCGCTCCCAAATCTCTTTAGCTCGTTCGGCTTCGCTAGGCACGGCTTCCATGGCGCGATTAGCAATTTCTGACGCGACCCCCGCTTCTCGGAGTTCGACAGCAAGCCGGAAATTTCCATAGCGCTTTGAGCGGGCGCGACAAAGGGCTTCCGCAAAGCGCTCGTCGCTTAAGAAGCCCTTCTTTTCGAATTCGTCTAGGGTTGCCTCAACCTTCTCGGTGTCTTCCTCATATTCGAGAAGCTTTTCACGAAGCTCTTTTCTCGAATGCTCGCGTCTTGAGAGAATGGCAATACCCCGCGCCGCTAGGCTACGGGGTTTTGAGGTTAATTTGCCTTCTTCTTTAGGCATCGGCTTTTTCGGCTTCCTTCTTTTCAGTTGCCTTATCTTCGGCCGACAAGCTCGTGGGCTTTGCCTTCATACCACGAAGGGCACGAATCTTATTTTCGATTTCGATAGCGACTTCGGGGTGCTCTTTGAGGTATTCGCGCACATTGTCGCGACCCTGGCCGATGCGTTCGCCCTCGTAGCTATACCAGGCGCCGCTCTTACCAACCACATTGAGTTCAACGCCTAAGTCGATTAATTCGCCTTCGTGCGAAATGCCTTCGCCATAGAGGATGTCAAACATCGCCTCTTTGAAGGGAGGAGCGACCTTGTTTTTCACCACCTTAACGCGAGTTTCTGACCCGTAGACCTCGTCGCCGTGCTTGAGCGGGAGCTTACGGCGGATATCCACGCGCACAGAGCTATAGAACTTTAAGGCGTTACCACCCGTGGTTACTTCGGGGTTACCGTAACTGACGCCAATCTTCATACGAATCTGGTTAATGAAGATCACAAGGGTCTTCGTCTTCGTAATCGAAGCAGTCAACTTACGAAGCGCCTGACTCATTAATCGGGCCTGAAGGCCAGGAAGCGCTTCTCCCATATCGCCTTCGATTTCGCTACGCGGCGTTAAAGCGGCAACTGAGTCAATGACGATTAAATCAACCGATCCCGAACGGACCAAGGCGTCTGTGATTTCAAGCGCCTGCTCTCCAGTATCGGGCTGAGAAAGCAACAAATCATCAAGCTTCACACCGAGCTTTTGCGCATATTGAACATCAAGTGCGTGCTCGGCATCGATAAAGGCGCATGTGCCGCCAATCTTTTGCATTTCAGCAATGACGTGTAGCGTCAATGTTGTCTTACCCGAACTTTCTGGTCCGAAGATTTCGACCACACGGCCGCGAGGCAATCCCCCGACGCCAAGCGCAAGATCAAGACCTAATGAACCCGTACTCACGACTTCCACGTCATCAACGTGGTCCGAATCGCTCATACGCATAATCGAACCCTTGCCGAATTCCTTTTCAATATAAGCTAACGCCGCTTCAAGAGCCTTTTTACGTTCAGCTTGGTCATTGACACGTTCAACCCGCACAGAATCCGCCTTCTTCTTATCGGCTGCCATGATGCAGTCTCCTCAAAATAGATAAAAACTATTAATAACCATTTGTCGAAAGTTTTAAGTCTCTGAAGATCATTAAATTATCCTCTGAAAGCCTTCCGTCTCAACTCTTGCCTTTCTTTGCAATGTTAAAACTGCCTTCCGACTTTTCACGTTTTTTATTATGCACCAAAATTTTCACTGAAAGCGAAATTGCGTTGTTAAATTTATTAGTGTTTTCCCTAATAAAGGAGACAAAACCACATAGATTTGATTAATTTCAAGAGAACACCAAACACTCTCGTCATTGATCCTGTCGCTTGCAAGGCTCAGCCCTATTGACAACACGGCATTTTTTGGGTTTCACGGATCTTGACATTCCTTGAGAATTCGTGTTTAATTCGCTCCCTCGGTTGACTATTCCTCCGCGGACTAGAGCTGACCGCTTGGTTTGAGAGGGTCGTTAGCTCAGTCGGTAGAGCAGCGGACTTTTAATCCGTTGGTCGTGAGTTCGAATCTCGCACGACCCACCACAATAAGTCGGTCACAATCGAGTATGGGAGCGTAGCTCAGTTGGTAGAGCAGCGGACTCTTAATCCGTCGGTCCAGAGTTCGAGTCTCTGCGCTCCCACCAGTTTTTTAAGACACCGTTTGGGAAACTAAACGGTGTCTTTTTATCAGTGCGCCGTAAGCGCTCCTTCTTTTTCAAGAAACTCCCCTAAACACACTCACCTTGAAAAACGCTGGGTTAAGAGAAGAATTTTGTTTGAAGTCAACTCTTTTGTGAAAAGAGTTTCTTGTATGTGTATCTAGCAAAACGGGGATTTAGCCGCCCTGTTAAGCCACTTCGTTTGAGAGTTCGATGAGATTGCCGTCAGGATCACGCACGTAAACTGAGCGTAACTTAGAAAAGGCGCCTGTTCTCTCAACGGGGCCAAGCTCAATGGCAACGCCCTTTTCTTTTAGCGCAGAAATAACCGCCTCTAGTGGACTATCCACGATAAAACACAAGTCTGCCGCCCCTGGCGTCGGCACCTTTGCCCGAGGAAGGATAGGAGACCCTTTTACTTCGTGAAGGTTGATTTTTCCCGCCCCATAGACTAGCGCCACGCGCCCTTGACCGAAAGTTTCAAGTCGCATTCCAAGCGTCTGCGTGTAGAAAGCAACGCTCTTTTCCCTGTCGGCAACGGTAAGAACGAAGTGGTCGCAGCGTTTAACCGCAAAAAACTTTCCTGCCATAACTTTCCTCCCTGAAAAAAATCGGCCTTTCCGCATGGGATTGGCCGATCTTTTCTTACGCTAAGAAACTCTTATTCTTTAATGGGCTTGCAAGCCTTCCAAATAAGACCCACAACAGCGCCGGCCATAGCAAAGGAAACCCAGCCAAGACCAAACGAATAAAGTGGAACTGTCTCATGGAGGAACTGACCGAAACTGCCGAGCGAAACGCTAGCGGTTTCTAAGCCACTAACTAAGGCCATCACGAAGGTAAAGGCCATCGTGCTCGCATACACGCACTGACGTCCATCAAACCAGTTATGGAAGAACGCAAGCGCCATCAAGGCCATGCAAAGCGGGTAAATGAACATTAAGACAGGAATTGTCGAAACAATGATGGTCTTAAGCCCAAACAAACCGATGAGGTAAGAAACCACGCAGAAGATGGCTGCCCAAATCACGTAATTGAGCTTACCTGTTAAGTGTAAGAAGTACGCGGCACAGCACGTCACAAGGCCAATAGCCGTTGTAAGACAGGCAAGAACCACAATCACGGCAAGCAAGATTTCGCCAGATGTTCCAAAGAGGACCTTGGCACTTTCCGCAAGCACGGGAGCTCCCGTATCCTTCATGCCGATAGCCATCACGCTTTCAGCGCCAATCTTAGCCACGAAGATGTAGATCACAGCAAGCAAGATGCCTGCGATGATGCCACTCTTATAAACCTGAGAAACAATCGCCTTATTGTGTGTGATGCCAGATTCTTTCACAGCAGAAATCACGAGCATGGCAAACACGAGAGAGGCAATCGCATCAAGCGTGTTATAACCATCGAGAATACCCTGAACCGCTGCCACAGCAGGCGTTGCATAAGCCTTACCAGCAGGCTGGGGTTCACCCATCGGGGTTAAGAACGATTGCAAAATGAATAGGGCCAACGTCAAAACGAGCGCAGGAGTAAGTACCTTACCTACTCGATCCACAAGCTTGGATGGCGTAGCCGCAAACCAGAATGTAATGACAAAGAAGACCGCTAAGAAGATTGGCAGAGCCACCCCAGCGGTTGCATCAGTCAAAAAGGGGCGAACAGCAATCTCAAAAGACACTGTTCCTGTACGAGGGACGGCAAAGCACGGACCAATCGCAAGATAACTTAAGACCGTGTAGAAAAGGCCGTACCAAGGATGCACGCGGCTAGCAAGCTCTTGCAGACTGCGGCAACCCGAATAACCCATCGCCATTACACCCAAAACCGGCAAACCGACACCCGTAATGCAGAAGCCCAAAAGGGCCCACCATACATTTTCTCCGGCGCTTTGACCCATCGCTGCGGGAAAGATCAAGTTGCCGGCACCGAAAAACAGCGCAAAGAGCATGAGCCCAATTGCGACGTACCGTTTGCTATTACTTTTTGTCGACATTTGCTTTTTACCAGAAAGTTGCCTCTTATTTTTCCCTAGAGGCAGTTCAAGGGATTCGGCTTAAAACTGCCGTAGAAACAAAAGACTCCTTATATAGGGAGCCCTTTATCTGTAAACGATTGTATCGTGAGTCTTAGGTTTGCTTTGTCTTATAGAGATTGACGTGCGTCAAACGTCTTGGCCGTCTTCGCGCTGTTTTCCTTCGTTTTTAGGGAGTTTGTCGTAGAAGGAAAATTCCCTCTTTTGCGCGATTTGAGAAAAATCCTCGATTGACAAATGCGCCTTTTAGGGCACAAAAAAGGCCAAATCCCGTAAGAAAATGGCCCGTTTTGAGTGGCCTCAGTTTTCAGCTGAAACCATCGAAATTTTGGTGGCGCATCACGGATTTGAACCGCGGACACAAGGATTATGATTCCTCTGCTCTAACCAACTGAGCTAATGCGCCAAGGAGGTGGGATTATTTCAAAGCACGCTTATTTTGTCAATTTTCGTTCACTTTTCGCTGGAAATGTACACCTCAAACAACGTGTGAATCCCATACAAACTCAAAAGCGAATCAAGCGCTGCAGGCACTCTTCGAATCCGAAGAGGCGTCGCCCTCTTTTTGGCGTGACGAATCCAAGAAAGCAATACGGAAACAGCCGAGGAATCGACGCTTTTTACCTCAGACAAGTCAAATTCCGAGTCTCCCGCGTCAATCGCAGCTTGCCCTTCTTTTTTTAACTGAAGGGCATTTTGCATTGTCATGGCCTCACCTTGAATTTTCATTACTTCTTTGCCTCTAGGTTTTTGTTTTTGAGTTCTTGGATTAACCCTTCAATTCCTGAGGAATTCACAACGCTTGAGAACTGATTGCGGTAATTGTCGACTAACCAAATCCCTTCGACATTCACATCAACAATGCGCCAGAGACCATCGACCTTTTTGAGTCGATAATCAAGACGAATATCGGGCTTTCCTGTCTCAAAAAGAAGCGTACGCACAAGAGCGTCTTTCTCTGTGGGTTTAACGCGATTGGGAGCAAGTTTCGCCTTTTGCCCCTTTACGGAGGCAAGGGCTCCTGAATACACGCGAATTAACTGGTCACGAAAGAGCTTTTGAAGCTCTTCGCGTTGCTCAGCGCTCGCCCCTCGCCACTTCGGACCCACGCACATACGCGTCATACGCAAAAAGTCCACGGTCGGCATCACGATATCATCGACAAAGACTCGAATGCGTGCTGAATCACCCGCTTGTAGTTTTTCATCAGCGCGAATCGTATCGAGAATCTTATTGCTCATCTCGAGAACCCACTCATTGGGGTCTCCCGATTGATCGGCAGCCCACACAAAACCCATAGGACTCATTGCAGCAGAAGCAAAGAGCGCAGCAAACAACGTTCTACGCGCAATCATTCGATTTTCTCTCCTAATCCTGGTTCTTGATCTTCGTCTTCGAACTCATCGACAGCAAAGGGATTTTCCTCTTCGCCTCCGAGCGTCATACGACGGTTGCCTAAATAAGCCTCTCGCGCCATCACATAGGGGTCAACGGCTCCTCGCAACGTGTCTGTCATCGGCAAAAGCTCGGTGCGAAGGCTGACAACACGCACACCAGTCACGCTCCAAGCAATCCACGGGTTCTTGACATACGTTACGGGGTGAGCAGCTTGATCGATTAAAAGTCCTGGGGCGTCGCGCACGCTAGAAGGCCCGAAAAACGGCAAAACAAGGTACGGTCCCGAAGGAACACCCCAGCGACCGAGCGTTGTTCCAAATCCTGTGCGCTCTTCAGCGACTCCTGCAACCTTACCTGCCACATCAAAGAGACCGCCTAAACCGAAAACCGAATTCACCACGAATCGGTATAAAGAGGCCATCGTGCCGTGCACGTTACCTTGGAACGCGTTATTGACAAAATTGCGGGGCTCGCCAAGGTTTGTGAAAACGTTAGAAACGCCTTCTCTTACGGGTTCTGGCGTTACGGCGCGGTAGCCTTTAGCCACGGGCTCAAGAAAATACGTATCGAGCGTATCGTTAAACGCCGTTGTGTTGCGATTCATCTTCTCCCAGGGGTCGGCAGGGTTTTCTCCAGCACCTTCGGGAACATTGGCGCACCCACTCGTTAAGAGTGCGGCAACGCAAGTTAAAGCGGCAAGACAGTATTTCGTTTTCATTCTTTTGTGTTTTTCTCAGCGAATTGATACATAAGCTGGCCAATCAGGTTTTCGAGAACGATGGCAGACTGCGTGCGTTCTACAACGGAGCCGTCTTTCCAGTTGCTTTCTTCGGCACCCGCTGTAATTCCCACGTACTGCTCACCAAGAAGCCCCGAGGTGAGAATCTTCATAGAAGAATCCGTTGGGAATACATAGCGCGAGTCAATGGCGAGCTCGACTTTCGCTTGGAAGGTTTCTGAGTCAAAGGTGACACTTTTCACCCGCCCAACGACAACGCCCGAACTCTTAACAGAGGCGCGCGGCTTTAGTCCCCCAATGTTGTCAAAGTGGGCTGTCACCGTATAGGCGCTCGCGTTCATATTCAGGCTTCCTAAATTGGCTGCCTGCAATGCAACAAAGCCAAGAGCCAAAAAGCCCGCCACAATGAACAAACCGACGAGAAATTCCAATTGAGTGCGTTTCACTATCTCACTCCCTCTTTACACGACCGTAAACATGAAGGCGGTCATGACAAAATCCAACCCTAAAACCATCAGAGAACTCACAACGACCGTGCGTGTCGTCGCTCGCGACACTCCCTCTGGAGTCGCTAATGCGCTATAGCCCTCAAAAAGGGCAATCAATCCCACAACGATGCCAAAAACAACCGATTTGATCATTCCGTTTAACACGTCGTCAAAAACGTCGACGCTAGCCTGCATCTGTGACCAAAATGCGCCATCGTCTCCGCCGATTAGCGCCACTCCCACAATCCAAGCGCCAAAGATGCCAATGGCTGAAAAAATAATCGAAAGAATCGGCATCGAAATCACCGATCCGACAAATCTCGGAGCGATGATGCGACGCAATGGGTCAACACCCATCATTTCCATGGCAGCAAACTGTTCTCCGGCGCGCATCAAGCCAATTTCTGCAGTAAGAGACGTTCCGGCGCGCCCAGCGAACAATAGAGCTGTCACCACGGGCCCTAATTCACGCATCAAAGAAAGGGCGACTAAGACGCCAAGCGCCTGTTCGCTTCCGAACCTCACAAGCGTTACATAGCCCTGCAGCCCCAAAACAAATCCCACAAAAAGCCCTGAAACCGAAATAATGACAAGCGAATAATTTCCAATAAAGTGAACTTGTTGCACGACAAGGAAAAAGCGCCGTAATGCCGCAGGAACCAAACAAATCACTTGCCAAGAAAAGAGTCCAAAGCGCCCGATGGCTTCGGTTTCCCGGATTACGTAGCGCCCAAGTAGCGAAATAAGAGACGTCAAACTTTTCATTTCGCCCTCGCCTCTAAGAAATCGTCTTCTATCGTAGGAGCTGGATAATGAAAGCGCACGGGACCGTCAGGAACCGCATCCAAAAATTGCCGCACAAAGGGATCTGTCGAACGATTCATCGCTTCTGGCGTTCCTTCGCCCGAGACCTTACCTGCGTTAATCATATAAACATAGTCGGCAATTGCAAAGGTTTCTGCCACGTCGTGCGTGACGACAATCGCGGTGGCATTTAAGGCATCCGTAAGCTCTCGAATTAAACGCGATGTGACACCCATCGAGATGGGATCTAAACCCGCGAAAGGCTCATCGTACAAAATTAACTGGGGATCTAATGCAATGGCGCGAGCCAAAGCGACGCGTCGAGCCATACCGCCTGAGATTTCCGAAGGCATCAGAGAAGCTGTCCCTCGCAAACCCACGGCATTTAATTTCATGAGAACTAAGTCGCTAATCGTTTCTTCATCAAGTTTCGTCCTTTCACGCAAAGGGAAAGCGACATTTTCGAAAACCGTGAGATCTGTGAAAAGGGCGCCAAACTGAAAGAGCATTCCCATACGTTCACGCATGGCGTATAGGCTTGTTTCATTGGTGGGGTCAAGCTCTTTTCCATCGAAAAGGATGCGGCCAGATTGTGGGATAAGCAATCCGCCGATAAGCTTAAGGAGCGTTGTTTTTCCCATCCCAGAACCGCCCATGATGGCAACAACTTTCCCGCGGCCAAACTTCATTGTCACCCCGTCGAGAATGACACGATTTCCATAGCTGAACTTGACGTTGTCAATCAGCAAGAAAGGAGCCTCTTTTTCCATTACCACTCAACAACTGAACTTCGGTTCAGCCGATATTATCACAAAGAATTTGGGACACCTCGGTTACTGCAACCCTTTGTTACAGCAACCCATGTTACGACAATTCTTGTTACGACAATCCTAGCGGCGTAAATCGCACACAACGAGCAATGCCGAGTTCCTTAAGCCTCGCGTCGTCAGAAGGCACAACAACAAAGCGCTCAGCGACCTCTTGCGGGCAATCAATCGCGTGGCGCGTGTTTAAATCCACGAAGACCCACTCTGTCGCAGCAATGCAACAGACCTTACCAGCGTTTTTCATCGTGTACCGGCGAAAACTTCTGCCGCGAGAATAGGCGTGAATCCACGTGTAGACCTCGATGGTGTCTCCTAGCGAGCAGGGCCTTAAATATTCAATCCAGTGTTCGCGCGCCATCCAAGCTGCCCCTAGCTTTAAATAGTCCTCGGTTGACCAGCCGTTAATGTCAGAGGCGTAGCGCGCCGCCTCTTCAACCCATCTTAAGTAAACGCGATTGTTGACGTGATCTAAAACGTCAATATCCGCGGGCATGACCTTCACTTCATAGCGTGCAATTTCGACTGGCATATGGGCTCCTAGTTTGTTTCAGCCAAAGGGTCTGCAACGCCTAAGGCTCGGCTCATCGCAGCGCTTGTTTCTTTACATAACTCGTGGCGGTTGTCCCCAGTGAGCGCCGGAAGAATTTCAACGGTCACCGAAAGACCTGTGGAACATAGTATTGCCCAAAGGCGGCTCATCAGCGATTCATTTCCTGTCCAAGCCGTTATCGTTGTGGGCTTTCCATCTTTTTTGTAGTGAACCAAAAGGGGAATTGTCATGGCGCCCGTCTTCGCGGAAGCTTCAAACAAATTCGAATGCAGTTTCAAGATTCCCGTGCCGCTTGAGGTTGTTCCTTCGGGGAATACGAGGACGTTTCTTCCTTCATTTAAGGCCTTAATCATCGACTCGGCAATCCCGATAAGAGACCTTTTATTCTTTCTTTCAATGTAAATCGTCCCCACGGCGCTTGCGATGCGTCCTAAGACGGGCCAACGACCAATTTCAGCCTTCGCAACAAAACCTGCTGGGAGCACGGCATCAATGACAAAAGGATCTAAGAATGTGACGTGATTGGAAACCAAAAGGCGACCCATTTGGTTAGGGGTAATGCCCGAATCAAACGCCTCAGGACAATCGAGTGAGCCTTCGTGATTGATTTCAATTCCAATCATGCGCGGCAATTTCCCCGCCCACTCGCGAATTAAGCGACCCCGCTTTTGAGCGCTCGCTTTCGGAAGCACAAAAGCAATCATAAATAGGCATCCAACAACGTAAAAGCCGATTTTTAATAAACGATATAGACCAAGCAAAGTCTTCATTTTTCTTATTCAAGTCCGTTTTTTGGACACCCTTCATCAAACCACTGCTGCAAAATCACGGCCGCAGAAGCGTCGTCAATCTTTTTCATTCCCTCTTCCACGAGAACCGATGAATACCGTTCATCGACTGTGTAAAGAGGCAATCCTGTGCGCCCTGCCAATTGGCGCGCAAAGCGCAAAGCGCGCTGTGTCATCTCGTGGGCGGCACCATCAGGGTGCCGCGGCACTCCGACGATAAGCGCGACAGGGGCCCACGCCTCAAGCACCTTTTGAACCCCGTCCCATTTAGATTTGTTGGTTTTAGCCTCAATAATCGTCAAGGGCCTTGCGCCTTGGGTCAATGTGTTGCCAAGCGCGACGCCAATTCGGGCCAAGCCGAAATCGAAAGCAAGGACGTTTCCTGTCAGATCCATAGCCAATTACGAGAAAAGCCGTTATTTTAATTGAAGTTTTTAGGCGTGCCCAACGTTATCGCTTAAAACGCTCTCTCCCGAAAGGGTTTCGATGCCAACAAGAGCGAGAGCTGCTTCATACCGTTCAGGCAAGGCAACATCAAAAATAATGCGGCTACTTGCCTTAGCATTAAGCCAAAAACCCTCTTCAATTTCTTTATCGAGTTGCCCTGGTTCCCACATCGCGCACCCTAGTAGCGGCATGACCTTCTCGGGGCCTGCTCCACGAGCAATTTCTTTCAAAATGTCATTGGAAAGCGTAAGGGCAATCCCTTCTTCTTTGCTGACAAAGTTCGTTGTTTGCCAAAGGCCTTGCGGCGAATGGAGGATAAACGCCGTTGTCGGGTAAACGGGGCCTCCCCAGCCAAAGATTCTCTCCTTTTGTGGGGCCGGACACCCTAACTGCTCACAGGCCTCCGTTAAGGTAAAACGGCTTTCTCGATTGACAACGAGACCAAAGGCTCCATCGTCATTTTTCTCAATTAAGAAAATCAGCGTGCGAGAAAAAAGCGAATCCTCCATTCCTGGAGCTGCAATCAGAAATCGATTTTTCAATTTATTAGGCATAAGCGTATCCTAACGCAGGATTGTGCGATTTTAGGCGCATCCCTCCGCTATTGTTACAAAGGAAACAAAGGTTTTAAATTATGGTCGAAGATGTTCTCGGTAAGCTCTGTGCCCTTTTTGATTCGGGCAATGCCAAATACCGTGTTGTTCACCACCCAGCCTGCGAACGTTCTAGCCAATCCGTGGCAGAAGTTCGCGGCACAGAATTGGGGCAAGGCGCCAAGGCGCTTGTCTGCCTCGTGAAGGGTAACGGCGTTAAGCAATATGTTCTCGCAGTACTACCCGCAGATAAGCAAGCAGACCTTATGAAGCTATCTGCCGCTCTTGGTGCTCGCCGCGCAGGGCTCTGCAGTGCCGATGAAGTGATGGAACTCACGGGCTGCATCTTCGGTGCCGTCCCGCCCGTTTCCTTTCACGAGAAACTTTTAGGCATTGCCGATCCCACGCTATTTACGCGCTACAAAGAAATCGCCTTTAACGCGGGTTCGCGCGACACATCGATTATCATCGACACGGAAGACTTTCACCGTATCGTGCACCCGAAAGAAATCGACTTCTTAAAGGCCTAGGGTAAACGCCTCTTTCAGAACCACGGGAAATCGCCATCGCGCGATTTCCAGGGGTCGATTGTCACATCGACACTACGGACAACGCCCGTCTTATCAAACTGCGGCCAAACAGCCATATCAAAGCTTCCGCCATCTTGGTAGCGATACATCCAAGCGTGTTCCCCTACGAGCGGAAAGTTATATTCCTCGGCACACTTTCCCCACAAAGCCCACACGTCAGCCTCTGTGGATTCACCAACTTTAATGAGCGAAAAATACTTTTCTTGGAGTCCCTGCTCGCGAGAAACGACCTTATTGTTTTTATCTAAGAAAAGCCACCAAACCGCTTGACCGTAGGGCTGCGAGGAATACGTCCAACGCACAGTGCCATCTGGCATCGGAGTCATCGCCTCAGGCGCGCCAAGCCTCTCTCTTACCGCGTCTGCCGTATCTCCCATCTTCACAAGCTGCGGGTGCGAGCAAGCACAAAGAAGAGTAGCCAATCCTGCCACAAGACCGAGGCGCAATGACTTTTGCTTCATAGGGAAAAAACCTCCAAACTCAAAAATGCTTTCTACTATTTTACTCATCTGATTTTCCGATTTTGTAAGAATTCTTTAGGAAAAACTAAGGAAAACAACTCATCTCTGATTCAAAGCGCTATTTAAAGGGTAAACTTTTGGGCGGGAAAATTTGTCTATGGTTGTCTCCCAAAGAGGAGACGTAGTTTTTTGCGGCCAAAAAAAGTAGCAAAACGCCGCAATTTGAGGAGTACCTATGCGTACCAATTACTGTGGCCTGATTGATGAGAAATACATCGGCCAAACTGTCACCCTTTACGGGTGGGCTCACCGCCGTCGTGACCATGGTGGTGTCATTTTTATCGACTTGCGTGACCGCGAGGGTTTAGTTCAGATCGTCTGCGACCCGGACCGCCCCGAAGTGTTCGCCGCTGCCGAGAAAATCCGTAATGAGTACTGCTTGAAGTTAACTGGCCTTGTTCGTCCACGTCCTGAAGGAACGAAAAACGACTCCCTGATTTCTGGCGGTATCGAAATTCTTTGCCAAGAGCTCGAAATCTTGAATCCGTCTTTGACGCCTCCGTTCCAGCTCGACGATGACACGGTAAGCGAAACAGCACGCTTGACATACCGTGTGCTCGATTTGCGTCGCCCGCAGATGCAAAAGAATATGAAGTTGCGCTTTAAGGTCACACAGGCCGTTCGCCACTTCTTAGACGACGAGGGCTTTATTGATATTGAAACGCCTGTTTTAACGAAGTCCACACCCGAAGGCGCTCGTGACTACTTGGTCCCTTCGCGCGTTCAAGACGGTATGTTCTTCGCCTTGCCACAGTCGCCACAGCTTTTTAAGCAGATGTTGATGGTCGCTGGCTTTGACCGCTACTACCAAATCGTCAAGTGCTTTAGAGACGAGGACTTGCGTGCTGACCGTCAGCCTGAATTCACGCAGATCGATTGCGAAACAAGTTTCTTAAATGAGCATGAAATTCGTGACCTCTTTGAAAGACTCATTCGCACCGTCTTCGAGAAGGTTCTGAACGTGAAACTTGTTGCCGACGGTGAACGTTTCCCTGTGATGCAATACAGAGAAGCGATGGCGCGCTTTGGTTCTGATAAGCCCGATTTACGCGTCAAGCTCGAACTCAAAGAAGTCACAGACATTGTCAAAAATAGCGACTTCAAGGTCTTTAGTTCTGTCACAAGCTTACATAACGGTAAGGTTGTGGTTCTTCGCGTTCCTGGCGCCTGCGCTATGCCGCGCTCGGAAATCGATAGCTACACCGAGTTTGTGAAGATCTATGGCGCCAAGGGCCTTGCCTACATCAAGGTTAACGAAAAGGCCAAGGGCCGCGAAGGCTTACAGAGCCCGATTGTGAAGAATCTTTCCGATGAGATTCTTGCCAAACTCTTGGAAGTCACCGCTGCCGAAGATGGCGACATCCTCTTTTTCGGTGCCGATAAAGCGAAGGTCGTTTACGACAGTCTTGGAGCGTTACGCTTAAAGATTGGTTTGGGTGACTTCGGTCAAAAGCATGGACTTTTTGAAGCTGGCTGGAAACCCTTGTGGGTTGTTGACTTCCCGATGTTTGAATTCTCCGAGGAAGAAAACCGCTGGATGGCTTGCCACCATCCGTTTACGTCGCCGCACGATGAAGACGTCGATAAGCTTGAAACCGATCCCGAAAACTGCTTTGCCAAGGCCTACGATATGGTCTTAAATGGCTGGGAAATCGGCGGCGGCTCCGTGCGTATTCACGATGCGACAGTACAAAGCAAGGTCTTCTCTGCCTTAAAGATTGGTCCAGAAGAAGCGAAGATGAAGTTCGGGTTCTTACTCGACGCGTTGCAGTACGGTGCGCCACCCCATGGTGGTATCGCCTTCGGTCTTGACCGTATCGTCACCATGATGACAGGCGCCCCCTCGATTCGTGACGTGATTGCGTTCCCGAAGACACAGCGTGCGCAGTGCTTGCTCACGGGCGCTCCAAGCCCCGTGGATGAAAAGCAGTTGCGCGAACTGCACATTCGTTTGCGTAACGAACCGAAGGCCTAAACGCCTAAAAGGAAAGTAACAAGGCCGCAGGCATAAAAACCCTGCGGCTTCTTTTTCCAGGCAATCAATACATGACTTCGAAGCTTTGTAATCTTTGCCCTAGGCGCTGCAACGCCGATCGCGCGAGCGACGCTGGCATCAAGCGAGCTCTTTGTCAGAGTGCGTGGACTCCCCGCGTTGCCCTTGTGAGCTTACACGCCTGGGAAGAGCCCTGCATCTCAGGAAAAAGGGGCGCAGGAACCGTTTTCTTTTCGCATTGCACGATGCGTTGCTGCTTTTGCCAAAACTACGAAATTAGTAACGAAGGAAAAGGTATCGAAGTCACGCCTGAACGCTTAACAGAGATTTTTCTTGAAGAAGAACGCCGGGGAGCAGAAACCCTAGAACTTGTCACTCCAAGCCACTACGCCGATTCCATCATTCCTGCCTTAAAAGAGGCGAAAGCCTCAGGCCTATCGATTCCCGTTGTCTATAACACCAACGCCTACGATTCACCTGAAACGTTAGAGCGCTTTGCCGATCTCGTTGACGTTTTCATGCCCGACTTAAAGTACTTTGACTCGCGTCTTGCGGCTCGATATTCTGGGGTTCCCCATTACAAGGAAGTGGCCACAAAAGCCATTGAAACGATGTTTGAGTTAACGGGGCCCGTTCGCCTTAATTCTGAGGGTATTCTTGAAAAAGGCGTTCTTATTCGTCATCTTGTTCTTCCTTGGCTATATAAAGATAGTTTTGCTTGCCTTAAGTGGATCTATGAGAGATTTAAAGACGACGTGTATGTCTCTGTGATGAACCAATACATGCCTCTTTATAAAGCGAATCGCCACCGAGAAATCAATCGCCCTCTTACCACGCTTGAATACAATCGAGTTCTGGATTACGCCGAAAAATTAGGCATGAAAAAGGTCTATTTTCAGGCAGGACGAACAAATTCTGATATATTCATTCCAATCTTTGATGGAAGTCACGTTCTATCGGACAAATGAGAGAATCTTTTTGACCGATTCGGGGATATCCTTCCTTTCAATCTAACAGGGGATACCGAAGACTATGGCACTAGCTGTTGCAAAACAACGAAAAGCTCTTGGCGCACGCCTAAGAGCCGAGCGCGAGCGTCTTGGCTTTTCCGAAACGCAAATTGCACAACTTATCGGAATCCCACTTGAGAAATACCTCGAAGTGGAAGCCGGGGACTTGGACCCAGGTCTCTTTTGCATGATGCGGTTAACTGCCTGCGGCTTTGACGCCAATTTCATCATCACCAACGAACGTCTTCGTCCTTTGCAGGAAGAAAGTGAACTTTTGCGCCGCTTTCGAGAACTCTCCAATAAAGGCAAAAGTTCCATTTTTATGACGCTTGATGCGCTCGAACGTCTCGCTCCGAATCTTCGTTCCAATATTCGTAAGAACATCCGGTCCAATTTCGACGCAATCAAAGATAAATTCAAGATTGACTGACCGGAGTCAAAACTATGTCGCTCGGTTCGATTATTCGAGAAATACCTAAAAAAATTGGGAACTTTTTTCTTCGCCTCTTAAAAAGCCCGCTAACGCTTTTTACTCGCCTCAAATCACGTCGCACAAATCAAAATGCGGCTCCAAAAGAACCGAGCCGCTTTAAAAGTTCTTGCTCGAATTTCTTTTCAAAAACCGGCCGCATTCTTCATCGCGCCGTACGCGTTTTCTGTCTCATTCTCGGCATCGGCATTATTGGTTTTGGGCTTTTCGTTGGAGCGCTTTTTTATTTTGTGAACGCCGATTCCGTGAAAGCTTCTTTTGTCGATATCGCCCATAAGTCGCTTGGCGCTAAAGCGGTCATTTCTGGAAACATTCAAATCGAGCGGCTTCCGAAATTTTCGATTTCGATTCCTCAAATTGAGTTGCTGCGTGAAAGCGACAACTCGCCCATGGCTCACATTGATGCGATTTACACGGAAGTGAGTCTCTGGAGTTTGCCACTAGGAGCCATTGGCTTACGCAATACCGAGGTAAGTGGCCTTAAAACAGCGTTTTATCTTGAAGATTGGGTAGGCGACCAAGCCTACGCGGCAAGCGCTGCCAACATCACATTCCCAAGCGACTTACGCATTCGAGAAATTGCCTTTACCAACTCGGCTGTTGACCTTTTTCAGGCGCGAGGCCTAGCAAGCCCTGTGGCAAAACTTACGAACGTGGACGCCCGCTTTGGAGAGCTTTCTCCTGAACTCGATACCACAGCAAAGGTAAGCCTTAACTTTGGCGAAGGAGAAGACTCAGCTTCTGCCATCAAAGGCTCATTAAGTATCGAAACGGCTCTTGATTTTTCTTCGGCGAACAAAGCGCTCACATTGCGTGACTTTAAAGGCAGCGGGAGCCTTACAGAATCGAATTCCGAACACATTCTTTTGGCAACAGCGAATCGCTTACGATTAAAACCCACAGAGGTTACTGGCCTTAACATTCAAGTCGCTTTAAGTGCCCCAGACCGCAGTAAAGGCGAATTCACGATTAGTCTTGCCGATTTCTTGGCTGATGCGACACGATTGGCTACTCCCGAAGTGAAGCTTCTTTTCCAAAAAACAACGGAAGCGACAGAAGCGAAATTTGACCTTGCAGCAGGCGCCAATGTCGACTTATCCACACAAACAATTCGTCTAGCCGATATCACAGGCTCCTTTAGCTCCAAAGGACTCGAAGGAATCCCCGATGGCTTAACTGCCTCAGTTAAGGGGGAGGCCTCAGGGAAACTCCCAGACGCATTAACTGATGTCACTTTAGCCGGAAACATCGGCGCCTCTTCCTTTACCTATAACGGCTCTTTGGAGTGGACTCACTCGCCCTTATTAAAAGGAAAGCTTTCCATTACGAGTCTGACGTTTGATGCGATTCCAGCACTTGCGGATTTGTCGTGGTTACATTCCTTGGATTTTGATGGAGAAGTCCGCATTGGAAAATTGCAAAGCAAAGCACTTGTTGCAGAACAGTTCCAAGCCAACGTCACGCTTTCTCAAGGCGTACTTCAAACCAAAAATGCGCTTGCCAATGTCGGTAGCGGCAAAGTGGAAACAGTTGTAAGTCTCAAAGACACAGGAGACTGGGCTAGCGAAAGTCACTTTGATTCGGTTTCTTTTGAAAGCCTCTTTGCGACAAGCCCCCTTACGGGAAAAACAAGCGGCGACCTAAAGCTCACAGGAAAAGGCAATAATCTTTCTTCTCTCACTGGCACTGGAAAGCTTCGGATCCTTCGCGGCAACCTTTTAGGAATCGATGCCTCGAAACCGGCAAAGAAAGCGACAGCAGGTGAAAAAGACACCCCGAAAACCGCCTTTGACGAGTTAACGAGCGACTTGGCAATCGCTGACGGAATTCTTTCTTTGAAAAACTTTGTGCTGCGTAATGCGGCTAGCCGCATCGATGCCGATATTCGCATTAACTTAACAGATGAAGCGATTTCTGGGTCGGCTAACATTTTGCAAACACTCAATGTGGCCTCCCCCAAACGCGACAAAGCACTCTTTTCTGGGGCTTGGTTTAATCCCGTGTGGACATTTGAGCAAAAGCATGTCGCCCCGAGTCAAGAAGGCGACGCGGAAGAATCGAGTTTTACAAAGAAACTTAAGATCTGGAAGAACCTAAAAGACTTCTTTAAGTTCTAACGCTTGGGATCGATTTCTTCGACAATCACAGCGTCTTCGACTTCTGTGACGCGTTTAACGCCAACACGCGTTTGATTGGCACGCTTTTCTTTGGCGGGTTCTTTAACGGGGTCTTCACGCCTCTGTTCTCCCGTCATGCGGGCAGCGAGCTCTTCTTGCATGCGTTTAATGGGGTCTCCATGGCGCCAACGCCAGTAGAGGCCATACAAAGCGGCACAAAGAATAAAAAGAAGAAACGCTAAAAACAAACCGCCGATTACCGGAAGCAAAAGAACGCCTAAGAGCACGCAAAGTGCGATAACAAGAATCGTTGCAAAGGGGCTTACCCCACGGCCATTGATATAAATCATTTAAGGAGTGCCTTAAGAAAAGAGCCATAGTTTTGTGCGATTGTAGCGATGAACAAACGCGCGATGTGTAAGCAATCTTTAAAGTTTTATGGGAAAATTGCGCCCCATCATGTCAGAAATTTTAAAAAACACAATGCCTTCTTCTTTACCCGATGTCCAAAGTCTTGAGGACACTCGCCATATTTGTATTGACCGCGTCGGTATCAAGGGACTAACTTACCCGATGATGATTGCTGGAAAAGACGCCACGCAACCGACTGTTGCCAAGGTCAGCATGTACGTTTCCTTAAGTCCCGAGCATCGCGGAACACATATGTCTCGCTATGTGGCGCTTTTATCGGAAAATAAAGAGCCATTAAGCGCCAAAATGATCGAGCACCTTTTAGGGAACATGCTCACGCTCCTTGGCTCGGAAAGTGGCTACATCGAAATAAGTTGCCCCTTCTTTGTTCATAAAAAGAGCCCTGTTTCCGGGCTTGTCTCTCTGATGGACTACGAGGTACGGTTCAAAGCCGAAAGTCTCAAGGGAAAGGTGAGCATCGTTCAAGAAATCACCGCTCCCGTAACAAGCCTTTGCCCGTGCAGTAAAGAGATCAGTGACTTTGGCGCTCACAACCAACGCTCTCGCATCACAATCGGTGTTGAGTGTGATGGAACGCTTTCTTTGGAAGAACAGATTCGCATTGCTGAAACGAGCGCGTCTTGCGAACTGTGGAGTCGCTTAAAGCGTAGCGATGAGAAGTTCGTCACAGAATTTGCCTACGAGCACCCGAAGTTTGTCGAAGATACGATTCGTGATGTCGCAAGAAAGCTCGACGCGGATAGCCGCGTTTTTGCCTACCGCGTCGAAGTGGAAAACTTTGAGTCCATCCACAATCACTCGGCCTGTGCGATGTTAAAGCGCGATAAGCGAGTAAGTTAAATCGCCAATGGTGCTTAACGATAAGTGAACCGACGCGAAAAAACCGTCGGTTCTTTCATTTCTTAAAGAAAAATCGCCTCTAAGCAACAGCTTGCAACAGATTCTCGCAAGGTTCTTTGCTAGAGTTACGGATTGCAGATTTTTTGAATTGGTTTCAGTGGCTTAGTCAAAATGGAAAATGAAAAATTGCTTGAGCTAGTCTCGCGAGCTCTTAAAAAAATCGGAGTAACAGATATTGTTCCCCGTATTGAAAAACCCAAAGATCTTTCTCACGGAGATCTTGCTTGCACCGTCGCGATGCAATGCGCTCGCGCCCTAAAGAAAAATCCACGCGAAATTGCTCAAGCACTCGTTACCGCCATCAAAGACGATTCCGAATACAGTTCTGTCATTGAAACAATCGAAATCGCAGGTCCTGGCTTTATTAACTTTCGCTTAAATACCGCTTCGAAGTTTTCCGTCATTTCTGACGTTTTAAAGAAGAAAGAAGCCTTTGGTTCGAGCACGGAATTTACGGGGAAAAGCGTTCTTCTTGAGTACGTTTCTGCTAACCCCACGGGGCCTCTACATTTAGGCCACGCCCGTCAAGGCGCCTTAGGAGATGTCCTTTCGCGGATTATGGCAACTCAAGGCTACAAGGTAACGCGCGAGTTCTACTACAACGACGCAGGTGTTCAGATTGACAATTTGACGCTTTCTGTTCAAGCCCGGGCCCGTGAGTTAAAGGGATTAGCTAAACCCGAGGACTTCCCAGAAAATGGTTATCACGGCGATTACATCACAGATATCGCCAAGGACTATTTAAATGGCACCTCAATCGTCGCTCCCGATGGAAAAACCATCGAAAGCACAGGTGACATTGACGACAAAGAAACCGTGCGCCGTTACGCTGTTGCCTACCTAAGAAACGAACAAGACACGGACCTGAAAGCCTTGGGTGTTGGTTTCGATAACTTTTATCTCGAAAGCTCTTTGTATTCCGATGGCAGAGTGAATCGCGCTGTTTCTGCCATGATTGATTCGGGATACACCTATGAAGCCGATGGCGCCTTGTGGCTTAAAACAACAGATCCGAAATTTGCCGATTTTCATGACGATAAAGATCGCGTGATGCGTAAAAAAGATGGGCACTACACCTACTTTGTTCCTGATGTAGCCTATCACCTCTCCAAATTCGAACGCGGCTTTACGCGAGCGATTAACATTCAGGGCTCAGATCACCACGGCACAACGGCGCGCGTGAAGATTGGTCTACAAGTTGCAGGACCTGCCTTTGGCATGTCGATTCCGAAGACTTTCCCTGAGTACGTGCTTCACAAGATGCTTCTTGTCGTCAAAGACGGACAAGAAGTGAAGATGAGTAAGCGCTCGGGCACCTACGTGACCTTGCGCGATATCGTGGACTGGGTCGGGCGCGATGCAGCGCGATTCTTCCTTGTTTCTCGTAAGTCAGACGCGGAGTTTGTCTTTGATGTGAATCTTGCGTTAAGTAAGAGCGACGAAAACCCCGTCTACTACTTACAGTATGCGCATGCGAGAATTTGCTCGGTGTTTGCGCAAGCCAAAGAAAAGGGTTTTGCGATTCCCTCTTTTGAAGAGGCCGCGAAAGCAAACTTTGCGTTACTCGATAGCGCCGCAGCCGGCGCCCTTTCTCAACGCATTGCGGAATACCCGAGAATTCTTTCGATTGCCGCTCGAGACTTGGCGCCGCATCTCCTTTGCGTGTACTTAAAAGAGTTGGCTTCAGACTTTCACGCCTTCTATAACGCAGATCGCGTGTTAGTTGACGATAAAGAATTGCGTAACGCACGCCTAGCTCTTTTGATGGCTAGCCGCCAAGTTTTAGCCAATGGCTTGGCCACCCTTGGAATTGATGCCCCAGAACATATGTAAAACCAGCGAGGACACACATGTCACAGAGAAGTGAAGGTTATGGTTTTAAAGCTCTTTTTTGGTCCTTTACCCTAGGAGCCGTTTTTGCGTTTGCCGTGTCCGCAGGTCTTGCCCTTTGGATTACCAAAGCGCCGATTCCTTTTGTCGCGAAAGTGCAACCGTCTTCTCGCTTAGTCGATATCACGCTCGATGGGAAACAAGACCCCAATAAGAACCTTTACGCTGAAGGCCAGGGCGTTGAGCAAACTACAGCCACCGTGAAAACTGTGACAGCGGGCACGGAAGAAGAAAGCGCCCTTCCCACGAAGTTCTGGGTTCAGGCAGGCGCCTTTAGTCAGAACGCTGATGCGGAAAGCATGCGTGCGCGCATTGCCTTTATTGGCCTGGATGCCCAAATTGTTTATCGCAATGAAAAAGGTCAGCGCCTGTATCGCGTCCGTATTGGGCCCTTTGATTCCGAAGAACAAGCTAACGAAATTAATCAGTCCCTTGCCGACAATTCGATTAAGGGAACCATTCTTCGCTTAAGAGATTAATAAAAGATGATTTCTCGTCGTACTTTATTGGCATGCACTGCTAGCCTTGGTGCCTTTGGGGTAGCGCCTCTTTGCGCTAAAGAAAAAGCCTCGGGTTTTGTTCTTGGAAAAGACTATCTTGCTGTTGACCCCGTCGTTCAATATCCCGCGCGCCCGATTATTATTCACGACTTTTTTGCCTACACCTGTTCGCACTGCTTTCGCCTTGCTCCTTTGATGAATGAGTTCGTCAAATCCGTCGAAGGCGACAGAGCCGTAAAGGTCATCCCCGTCCCCGTTTCTTGGGAAGCAAGCTACGACTTCTTTCCGACAGTCTATTTTGCTTTTGAGGCTCTCGGGCGCTTGGGTGACCTACACATGGCCTATTGGGAATGGGTCATGCAGCCCGAGCACCCTTGGGAAAAAGTTGAGGATGTGAAACCAGATACGGAGGCCTGGGTCAAAGAGCACGGCATTAATCTAGAGAAATGGCATTCTCTTTTAAATAGTTTTGCCATTCGCAATAAAGTGCGGCAAGCGACAGAGGTCTGGCAAAAGTACAATATTGACTCCACACCGATGATTGGTGTTGCGGGGCGTTTCCTTACCGCTCCCCACTTAACAGGATCTCGCCCGAAGGCAATCGAAGCAACCCGCTGGCTTATTGATCAGATTAAATCGGGCAAACTTTAGGAGGGCTTTCCTATGCGCGTCTTCATCACAGGTGCCTCAAGTGGAATCGGCGCAGCGCTTGCTCGTGCGTACGCCAAACGTGGTGCAACGTTAGGTCTTCTTGCAAGAAACCCCGATAAGTTAAACGACTTTGCCAAAACCCTTCCAAATTCAGAAGCTCACGCGCTTTACGCAGCCGATGTCACAGATCGAGATGCCGTGATTGCTGCGGCCACGGATTTCGATAGCAAGGGTGCTACCGATTTAGTCATTGCCTGCGCAGGGATTTCTATTGGCGTCAAAACCGAATACCGCGAAGATTTAGAGGTTTTAGAGCGCATTTACCGCACCAACGTTTTTGCGATGGCAAGTACCTTTCACGGCTTTATCGCTCCGATGAAAGCGCGTGGCTACGGGCACTTTGTCGGTATTGGATCGGTTGCTGGCATTCGAGGGCTCCCTGGTAGCGAAGCGTATTGCTCGAGTAAAGCCGCTGTTATTTCTTACCTTGAAAGCCTACGAAATGATTTGCGTCCCTACGGGATTCGCGTCACAACGCTTTCCCCGGGGTTTGTGAAAACGCCTTTAACAGCGAAAAACCCCTATAAGATGCCCTTTTTGCTTGAACCCGATGAGTTTGCTCGTATTGCGGTGAAAGCAATTGACGCCAAGCTCTCTTATAAGACCATTCCTTGGCAAATGGGAGTTTTAGCGAAATTAATGCGGATTCTCCCGAATTGCGTATTTGATGCGTGCGTTGCGCACCGTAAACAAAAGCCGCGCGACAAAGAATTGCATCCGAACTAGAGCGCTTAGTTCTCAGTCGTTTACTTTTTCCACACCTAAAGGTAATCGAGCAGAGGTTTCAGTTCCCCTGCTCGATTGCGCTTTTACTTCACTTGAGTACTACTCGTTTTAGAACCGATTAGAACGTATCGAAGTACTCTTGCAACTTCTTGACATCGTGAGTCTTTGTCAAACCCAACATCAAGAGGATGCGAGCCTTCTGCGGATTTAATGTGCCAGAAGAAAGGAATCCGTACTTGGCATCATCGACTTCAGCGTCCTTGGTTGTGGCGCCCGTTGGAACGCGAGAGCTACGAACAACGGCGATACCGTTCTTCGCGGCTTTTTCAAGCACTGGGAAGACGTTCTTATGGATGTTACCGTTGCCGACGCCGGCGTTGACGATACCGTCGTACTTCGCTTTCACTAAGGCTTCAGCCTGAACAGCTTCCACACCACCGTGCGTGTAAACGATGCCAACCTTCGGAAGCTTCGTGAGTTTTGTCACGTCAAACGGGGTCTCATAGGTGTGCTTGCGAAGCGATTTGCTCTCGTAGGTGACCTTGTTGTTGAAGATTGTGCCGACTTTGCCGTAGTTGCCAGCGATAAAGGTCTCAGGCTGGACGGTGTTGCTCTTTAAGATATCGCGCGCTCCGATGACGATGTTATTCATCGCAACGACAACACCCTGTTCGGCTGTCTTCTTTTCGGTGGCAGTTAACACGGCGTTATAAAGATTACGCGGGCCGTCTGCGCCAAGACCTGTGGAAGGAAGCATGGCACCAACGAGCACCACAGGCTTCTTGCAGCGAAGTGTCAAATTCAAGAAGTACGCTGTTTCTTCCATCGTGTCGGTGCCGTGCGTGATCACGAAGCCGTCGTACTTGCTGCAATCTTCGTTAATGACCTTATTGAGCTTAAGCCAGACGTCGTCTGTCATATCCTGAGAGCCAATCTGAACGACCTGCTTGGGGGTAATTTCAGCGATGTCAGCCAATTGCGGAACGGCCGCGACGAGATGGTTAACGGAAACCTTACCGGCCTGATAGGAAGAACCCGTTGCCGAGTTGCCCGAACCTGCGATTGTGCCACCCGTGGCTAACACTTCAATCTTCGGTAATGTTGCCGCGGCAACCGCTGTGCATGCGCCAAGAATTGCAAGCGCTGTTAATGTCTTTTTGAACATTGTTTTGCTTCTCCATATTTGGGTTTACTGCAAACCCTTTTTGATTAAATCCCTTCCTTTCCCTTTACCAAGAAAACTTTCCAAGATATCTCGCTAACAAGTTGATTTTTCTAGAAAATTCCCTTAGAAAGGTAGCTATTTTTTATCCTTACCCCGTAAGATAAAAGGACTAGCTTTTTTAATTATCATCAAAAAAACTAAGATGTGCAATTAAAAGATGTAACGGATCTTTTCTGCCGAAAAATGGGTCAAAACTAGCCCTCCCGAGAGCCCTTAAGGCCCCTTAGGAAAGCAAAAAATGGGAAGGCAAAAGAAGCTTTAGTTTTCTTCTTTTACGAGTGCTTTATAGATAGCCTCACGCTTAGCACCCGAAGCTTTTGCGGCAATCGCCGCGGCCCGACTTGCGGGCAGTTCAGAAGCAATAAGTCTTGCCCAGCGAAGTGTTTCTTCGTCGACTGTATCGCTTTCTGCCTTCTTACTTTCACACTCATCGACAAGAACCACGTATTCGCCCTTGGGTTCGTGGGACTTGGCCCAAGTGGTGAGATCTTGCGAACTCATTTCGGTGAATTCTTCAAAGCGCTTTGTCACCTCGCGAGCAATGACAACGCGTCGGTTTTCTTCAAGGCTTTCTGCTAAAAGAGCGGCCAAGTCACGGATTCTGTGAGGCGCCTCATAAAGGACAAAAGCTTCCTTTCTTTCTGAAAGGCGTCGAACGGCGTCTTTTCTTAGCTTTCCTGTCGGCTCAACAAAACCCGCAAACGTAAAGCGATACGCCTTAAGACCTGCGGCGCTCATCGCGCTAACGACAGCAGAGGCCCCAGGAACCGGAACAACGCGAAAGCCCGCTTTTCTTACAGCCTCAACAACTCTTGCGCCTGGGTCACTAACTGCAGGAGTTCCGGCATCGGTCACAAGAGCGATGCGCTCTCCGGCTTTGAGCCTTTCAATGAGTTTTACAGCCGCTGAGCATTCATTGTGTTCGTGAACTGCGACACAGGGCGTAGAAATTGCATAGCGGTCAAGCAATTTTCTTGTTTCTCGGGTATCCTCACAGGCAATCGTATCGCAGACTGCGAGCACCCAAAGGGCTCGTAGCGTGATGTCTGCGGCGTTGCCAATCGGAAGGCCTACAATGTAGAGCGTTGCGCTCGGAAAAGTCTGCTCGCCAAGCAATGCCGCTTGCATGAGTGGATTATCGTCAAAATTACCCGTTTTTTCGGATTGCATTGTGAAACACCCTTTGTTCGTCCGTTTTGTCTCTACCGTATTGGCTGCAGCCTGTTCGGTCGCTTTCGCGCAGACCGAGCCTCAAGCGCCGACCCAAGAGATTGCCCCCGAAGATCCCGTTAAAGCCGAAACAACAGTTACAGCTCAACCCGTTAAATTGGCTTTTATTCTTCCTCGGAAGAAATCGCGCTTTGATGCTGCCACACAATACGCTCTTGATGGAGCTCTTGCCGCGAATTATGCCGCAGCCGTTCCCGCAGAAATTCTTCTGATTCGTCCAGGTTCCGACGATAGCGTCGCTAAGCAACTGAAAAGCGCTGCCGCCGCAGGCGCCTTAGCTGCCATTGGCCCCTTAGATCGCGATGCAATCGAGCAGATTGCACAGATGGACTATCTCCCGCTGCCTGTTGTCACTCTCAATCAGATCGATCTTGATAAAGAAGTGCCACTGACGGAAGAAGAAATCCAAGAGCTTCGCATGAAAGAAGAGGCTCGCCGCATTGCAGACGACGCCGCGCGTGAGCTAAACGAAGCAGCACAAGCGCAACAAGATGAAAACGCCCCGACAAATCCCGACCATTTAAGTGAAGGCGAACTTGCTGCCATGCAAGGGGGATCGATTTCTGTCGATCTAAAGATTCCTGGTCTTGTTCTCGCAAAAGACGTTCCTCCCGAATACGTTCGCCATGAACCACGTCTTTTCCCAAGAGGGCTCTTAATGACAAGCCTATCCTTGGAAACAGACGCCAATTACGTTGCTGAACTTGGCATCCAAGCGCTTCCGCGCTTAACGGAAGCAGGCGAGCGTCCCAAGGTTCTTGTCATTGACCAAGATAAGCCCTTACAAAAAAGAATCTCAGCGGCGTTTTGTAAAACGCTAACCGATTTGGGCTATGCGCCAGACCGCCTCACAGTCGACTTAAAAGACCTCAATCGCATCTCGCAGCTTTTTGAGCTCGTTATCGAAGACGATGACCCAGAAATTGAGCCTGAGGAACCCATCGATCAAGAAGCAGATCCTGTTGCCTGGCGTCAGCAACAATTGCGTCAAACGCGAGAGTCTGCTGAAAGACGTGCCTACGCCGCTCTCGCCGAGCCCCCGTATTACGCGGCTTTCTTAGCGCTTGATGCGCCGACAGCCTCGCAAATTCGGCCGCGCCTACCCTTAAGAACGCGCCTTTGGGGAACCTCGCTACTTTATCCAGGAAACCCTGAGACAGACTCCACAGCAAAGGCTCTTACTTTCGACTTAAAGCAAGTCGGCTTTGTGGAATCGCCCTTTATTTTGAATTTCAATGACGAAGCCTTTGACGCAACCTACAAAGTTGCTCCTCCCGCAAGCCTTGTGGGCAAGCAACTTTTTGCGCTCGGCATTGATGCCTTAACGATAGCCAATGCGGTAGCGCAAGGGCTCACTTCTGGCGAGTACGAAGGACTCACGGGTTCTTTGCAGTACGACTTGGAAAGTTCGCCTGTTGTGACGCGGCACGGCGCTTGCGCCATGATCGGTAGCGGCTCGATTCGCACCCTTACGCCTCAAGAACTCATTGATTTCCGTGTGATTCAACCGAGCACCTACAAGGCGTTGAAGAATTCTGAGCATTCAGAAACGCAAAGTGCGCCAGAAGAAGCGAAAGAAACCAGTAGCCCAACGCCTGAAGTGAAAGAATCCACTACGACAAACTAAAGAAGCCGACCGATGCCGATTCTGACGCTTTCGAGTGCTCTTTTAAGTTGGGGCGATTTACCTGTTCTTGATAACGCTGACCTTGTTTTAGAGGCAGGAGAGCGCGTCGGTCTCATTGGTAGAAACGGCACAGGGAAAACGTCCTTTTTAAAGGTTCTTTCTCGTCAGACGCCTCTTGACGAAGGAGAACTCAGGACAGTGACGGGACTACACGTCGTCAATGTCCCTCAAGAGCCGCTTCTTTTCCCTGCTCCCACTCTTCTTGAGAGCCTAGAAAAGCAGCGCGAAAGCTTGGGCACCCTAGACGAAGAAACCCGATTTGCCGAGCGTGCCTTACTGCGCTCTTATATGGAAAAGCTTCACGTCTCAGAGAATCTTCATCCAGAAAACACCTCTGGTGGCGAACGTAAACGCGCCGCTCTTGCCCTAGCGTTAAGTCTCAAACCCGATTTATTGCTTCTTGATGAACCGACGAATCACTTAGATATTGAAACGATTCGCACGCTCGAAGAAATTCTCAAAGAAGAGTTTTCAACGAGTCGCTCTCTTGTTGTTGTCACACACGACAGAGCCTTTCTTGATTCGGTTGTCACAAGAATCCTTGAGCTCGATCGTGGGCTCTTACATAGCTACGAGGGAAACTTTCAGGCCTACGAAAGACACAAAGAAGACGAGCTTCACGCTGAAAACCTCGCGCGCCAACGCTTTGATAAGTTCTGGGCGCAAGAAGAGGTGTGGATTCGTAAAGGAATCGAAGCGAGAAGAACGCGTAACGAAGGGCGCGTCAGACGCCTTGAAGAGTTACGACGCCAACGCGAGGCAAGACGCGATCGCGTCGGAGATGTTCGTTTTTCTCTTGACCGCGGCAATCGCAGTGGAAAGATTGTTCTTGAAACCAAAGGGCTTACAAAAAGCTTCGGAGACCGAACTATTGTCTCGGACCTTGATTTCACACTGATGCGTGGCGATAAGTTGGGGCTTCTTGGGAAAAACGGAACGGGAAAATCAACGCTGATTAAGCTTTTCTTAGGTGAGTTGGCTCCTGACTCAGGGACTGTGCGCCAAGGAACCAATCTTTCGATTGCTTACTACGATCAGTTGCGTGAAGAACTCGATCCCACAAAGACCGTTGCCGACACCATCAGTCCCGGAAGCGACTGGATTGAAATCGCTGGCGTAAGAAAACACGTGATGAGTTACTTAGCGGACTTTCTTTTTGAACCCCGCAAAGCCAACGTCTACGTTTCAGCCCTTTCTGGCGGTGAAAGAAATCGCCTTCTCTTAGCGCGTCTTTTTGCACTTCCCGCGAATTTGCTGGTTCTCGATGAACCGACAAATGATCTAGATATCAACACGCTCGAATTGCTTGAAGAAACGATTGCAAACTACACAGGTACCGTGATTCTCGTAAGTCACGACCGTCGTTTCTTAGATAACGTTGTCACACAAACACTGGCACCCGTGAATTACGAAACCCCTGATGGCAAGTGGCGTGAATACGTTGGTGGGTTCGAAGATTGGGTAGCGCAAAAAGAAAAAGAAATTTCTTTAAAACCAACTCAAGCCAAAGAAGCTCCCCAAGAAAAAGTGAAACGCGTTCGAAACACCACCATGGAGCGCGTTCGCTTAAGCTTTAAAGAAAAGCGGGAATTAGAGGCGCTCCCTGCGCAAATCGAGGCGCTAGAGGCCGAGCAAGAGGCGCTCACGCAAAAGCTTCTTGGCGTTGACTATCACAAATTGCCTGTTGAAGAAATCAAAGCCGACAAAGAAAGAATTGAAGCGCTTCCCGCGTTAATTGAAGCCGCTTACGAGCGTTGGGAAGAACTCACCCAAAAAGAAGCGCTCGCTTCGCGCTAGAGCCCATCTAATCAACCCCTTAGACGAAGCCCATTTCTCGCCGTAAAATCCTTGCGATTGGGAACGGCCTTTTATGCACTATCCGGTTTTTTTGAAAAATCTTCCTGCCACAGAATCTCTGATGCAGCGCTTAAGAGAGGCGACTTTTTTTAGCCGCAAAGAGGGGCTGTTGCTTGTCATACTCTTAAGCATCCCAGCGATCATTGCTCAGCTTGCAAGTGTTCTGATGCACTACATCGATATGGCAATGCTCGGTCACTTAGGTTCTGATGAAGCCGCTGCCGTGGGCCTTGTTTCAACAACGATTTGGATGTTTTGGGGCATTGGTAGCGCCGGAATCACAGGCTACCACGTGCTTGTTGGGCAGCGCATCGGCGCACGAGACGAAAAGGCCGTGAAGTCCCTGATGCGGCAATCTTTGGTTGTCACATTTTTGTGGGGCATGACGCTTGCCATCGCTGGTGTTTTCATTGCCAAAGAGCTCCCACACTGGTTAGGCGCTACGGGGAAAGTCGCCACACTCGCGACTGAATACTTTCAGATTGTTGTTGCCTCGTGGTCACTTGTTCTCGTGAACTTTTTAGAAACAGGGATGCTTCGCGTAAGCGGCAACATGAAAGCACCAAGCATCCTTGGCATATCGATGTGCGTCTTGGATGTGTTTTTTAATGCCATCTTTATCTTTCCCTCGAGAACAACAACGCTCTTAGGCTTTGAAGTCTATTTACCAGGCTTTGGCTGGGGAGTGGCGGGAGCCGCGTGGGCAACGGTACTAGCGACGGCTCTTGTTCTTCTTGCAAGCCTTTGGATGGCCTGTGTGAAATCGGAACACCTTGCGATTTTTGGGCGAGAAGGCTCCTTTATTCCACAGTTACTGGATTTGAAGAATTCTCTACGAATTGGGCTTCCTGTGAGCGTGCAGCGCATCGTTATGAATGGCGCGCAAATTATTTCGACAATGATTGTTGCCCCCTTGGGAACCGTCGCTCTTGTCGCACACTCGTTTGCCCTCACTGTCGAGAGCCTTTGCTATATGCCTGGGTTTGGCATTCGTGAGGCGGCAACAACGCTTTGCTCGCAAACGATTGGCGCAGGGCACGTCTCGCGAGCGCGTGAAGTGGGAGGTCTCACGATTTTTGTCGGCGTTCTTGTGATGAGCTTTATGGGACTACTGATGTTTTTTGGCGCTGAAGCCATGATGAGAACGATGACGCCTGACGCGGAAGCCGTCAAATTAGGCGCTCAGATTCTTCGCATCGAAGCGTTTGCCGAACCGATGTATGCCGCCTCCATTGTCGCCTACGGGTGTTTCCTTGGCGCGGCTGATACACTTATCCCGAGTTTGATGAATCTACTGAGTATGTGGATTGTTCGACTCCCGCTTGCCTTCTGGCTTGCTCAATCCATGGGGCTTGTGGGCGTTTGGATTGCCATGTGCTTGGAACTCTTCTTTCGAGGAGCCATCTTCCTGGTGCGTTTTTATCGAGGCACATGGCTTACTCGCGCAAGACGTTCGCATTAGGGCTTGCACTTAAAGTTTCACTGTGGGTGATGCCGTGACAAATCGCGCAAAAATCGGCTTTATTCTCGCCTGCTTTTTCCTAGATGCCTTAGGTGTCGGGCTGATTGTTCCCGTGTTGCCGCGCTTAATTGGAACACTAAGCGAAACGCGCGATGCACAAACGCTCTGGTACGGCGCGATTATGGTGAGCTACGGATTCATGCAATTCTTAAGCTCTCCGGTTCTCGGAAGTCTTTCCGATCGCCTAGGGCGCCGCCCCGTGCTTCTTACGGGAATCTTTGGCCTTGGGATTACGTTTGCAGTACCTGCGTTTTTCGCGTCACTACCTTTAATTCTTGCAAGCCGCATCATTGGAGGAGCTCTTTCATCGAATATCTCTGTTGCGCAAGCCTATATCGCTGATATCACAGCTGGGAAAAGACGCGCCATGATGTTCGGAAGACTTGGCGCCGCTTACGGCATTGGCTTTGTTGTGGGTCCTGCTCTTGGAGGCATCGCCGGAGAAACTGATCCAACCCTTCCCTTCTTAATTGCTAGCGGCCTATCGCTATGTAACTTTCTTTTCGGGTTTTTCTTTTTACCCGAGTCCCTTAGAGAAAAGACACGAGAAGCGATTCAGTTTTCTACCTGCAATGCGTTTCTGACTTTACCTAAACTTTTGGAAAAGTCTGAGAGCCGACCATTCTTTTTTATCTTTGCTTTTAATGCGCTCGCGATCTTTCTTTTGCAGTGTACGTGGGCGCTTTACACCGAATTTCGCTATGGCTTTACGCCCTTAGAAATTGGGCTATCGATTTTTGCGCTTGGCGTTTCGATGTCTTTTATTCAGGGCTACTTTCTTTCCTGGCTACTCACATTTTGCAAGGCATCAAAAATTGTCTTTGCCTCTTTAGTTGGGAGCGCTCTTTCTTTGGTGGTAATTGGTCTCACGGATAGCGGCGCCACAGCAACAATCTTTTGCTGCGCCTACGCCATTGGCGGAACCGTAGGACCCATTCTCACAAGTGTTATTAGCCAAGTAAGTTCCTCTGAGACTCAGGGAAAAAACATCGGAGCCCTAAATTCGCTATCGGCTTTGATGAGTGCGGTCGCTCCCGTCTTTGGCACAGTTCTTTTAAGCCTTGTGGTTCATAGCGAAAGCTCTATTACCGCTGGAGCCCCCTACTTTGCAGCCGCTCTTCTCATGCTTTGTGCACTCTATTTCTTTGGTGTTTGGGGATCAAAGAAAATTGACCTCATCGTAAAGCCCGCAAAGCGTAAATCTCCTAACGAAACGTAAAAAGAAGAAATTTTGCCTTCAAGCGTGGTAGTCTACGGCAATCGATTTTTCCCAAGGATGCTTCCACTATGCTAGCTCTACGTCGCTACGCTTTTGCGCTTTGCCTTGTCCCTTTTGCTTTGAGTGCTCAAGCAAGCACCTTTTGGGCTGCTCGTGGCGCAACTGAATCCTTAAACGGCACAACGATTGTGGCCTACATGCGTGACGATCTTGCGGGAGAACAGAACTTTGTCACCATCAATGACGAAGGAAGTATCGCCTTTAAGGGGCTTTTTGTCGGGACAACTCATCGCTTTGAAGCCGGTCTTAATGCGCGAGGACTTTTTGTCGGACAAATCTCGGCGGCAAGCGTCTCTCGCGATACACGGCTTTCTTTATTTCCCAAGCGCTTTAAATCAAATGAGGGCTGGCGCGGTGGCGAATGGCTAATTCGAAACTGCGCTTCCGTTTCTGAGGCGCTTAATAAAACGAATGTCTTTTCTGGCTACCCAATGATTTATGTCTTAGCCGATAAGCACGAAATTGCGTTTGTCGAGTGTCTCCCGAATGGCCACTTTCACATTCAAAGGACAACTTCTGGGCTTCTCACGCACACAAATCACTACGTTCTTCCAGAGTCCACAAAATCTAACGGCAAGGTTCCCGCAAGTTCCATTTCTCGCTTAGCTCGTATCGATTCCTTGCTTGAAACAGAACTCAAGCCCTTCCGTCTCGAGCAATTTCTTTCGATGACGCAAGACGAACACGCGGGTCCCGACCTAAGTCTTTTCCGTGTCGGTAGCAAACCGCGCTCTCCGAAGACAACAGGGATTTGGTTGCTGAGCTTTCCGTCAGGCGCTGGAGCCCTTTCTTATTTACGGTACTTGAACGGGGATACTTGGGTGAACGCCCGCGAAAGATTCCCAGCGCGAAAGGATGAATCTTCTATTCAAGCTTTAAAGCCAGAAGCCCTCACAACGCCATTGGCAGCTCCTGCTGAAGGCGTTGAAATACCAGTCGAACCCGTAAAGGAGTAGGACCTAATGAACGCCTCTCGCTCTTTGTTTCTTTGTGCCTTAAGTCTTGCGCTTGCAGGTTGCTCAACGCTTTTTAAGGACGCCGTTACGCCGCCTGATGGCGCCTCTATCACGCAAACGTATACCGGAAAAGGCCACCTACAGTTTCAGTGTGCCGTAGATAAACACGGCTATTACTGGCGCTTTGTCGCTCCTGATATCGACATTCTTGACGCTACTGGCCAACTCTTTGCCAAGCAGGGCGCTGACTTTGCCTTCTTTGCCACAGACGGCAGTAACCTTAAATCAAAAATCACCTCTTCACAGGAATCAAGTTCTCGCATTCGAGACGTTCTTTTTGAGACAACGCCAAGAGGAAAACAAGACGGCGTTTTATCTAGCATTCATTGGGTTAAGCGAACCGAGGCTCGAGGCGGCGTCCCGCCTGTCGAGGCCTGCAGCAGGAAGACTCTCGGGAATTTTTGGCGAGAACCCTTTAGCGCGAAGTTCTCTTTTTATCGTTAATTCTTAGGCCCTTTTGCGCTCATCACGGCCTCTTACGGTCGAATTGAGTGCCTTTTGAGCTTACATCGGCGCTCTTTTTCCTGTAAAATTAACAGGTTAAATCCATTTTTTCTTAGAGGTTAACTGACCTTAACTGTTGTCAGGAGGTTCCCTACCATGGTTGGTGCATCGGTCTTGGGTGTTTTTCTGCAAGGCTTACCGCCGGATCGGCGTGTTGCAATGGCGCGTGTTGCTAGTCTCATTCGCCGTGCTGCACGTGGCGTACGCGAAAGCAAGCGCTTCGGGCTCGTGTTCTATGAGCTCAACGGTGGACCGCTTTTTGCTCTCGAATCCCGAGACAAATTGCTAACTCTTTTTGTCGCTGAAAAAGAAGCTGCCGAGCCCTTCTTTAACACCATCGCAGGGTTTGACTCTAAGCATAGTCTCATTAACTTTTCTGACTTAAATCGTCTTCCGCTTCCCGATATTGAAAAGCTCGTGCGCGCGAGCGTCGTCGCTCGCCGCGAAAGAGGATCGGCGCCAGACCAAAAGGAACTCCTTGAGCTCTGGGGCGTCAAAGAAGAGGAAGCTGCTGTCGCTCCTCCCGTTGTTCGCATCTCGATGCGTACTGCAGAAGAAGAAGCTGCGGAAGAAGCCGCTCGCGAAGAAGCCGAACGCCATGCTGCAGCGATGAAAAAAATCTTAAAGCCCACAAAGCCAGAGAAAACGCTCGTCAAAAAGATTGCCGCAGCAAAAGCTGCTGCCAAGGCTCAGGCTAAGGCCGAAGCCGCCGAACGTCGTGCCGCTGAAAAGGCGGCGACATTGGCCGCTCGTAAGGCTGCGCAAGAAGCCCGCAAAGCGGCTGCTCTTGCCAAAAAGGAAGCCGCCGCTCGACGCCAAGAAGAAAAGAAAGCCGCTGCTGAGCGCAAGGCTTTAGAAAAGAAACTTAAGGCAGAAAAGAAAGCGGCTGCCAAAGCCGAAGCAGAAGCGAAGAAAAAGGCGGCTGCACTAGAGAAAGCGGCTAAAGCAAAGCTTGCCGCTAAAGCTAAGCCCGCTACTAAACCTAAGGCAACAAAAGATAGCGCCACAAAAAAGACTGAGGCGAAGAAAGCTCCTGCGAAAAAGCCTGTAGCAAAGAAAGAGGTAACGAAGAAAACTACGCCCAAGAAGGCGACAAAGAAAAAGTAATTTCTTGAAAAAGACTTCTTAGCGGATTCCTTAAGGCTTCTTTAGGAATCCGTTTTCTTTTCTGTCGCTTGCGTTTTAAGCGCATCCTCGTATTGACTCGTTAGCCCGTTAATGAGACGAATAAATTCGTCTTTGACGCGAGATTCTGAGCACCCCATCAGTACAGCATCGTCTAACGCTTCTTGGAGCGTTGTACGGATTTCATTCCAGTTTTCCTCAAGCACTTTGACTTTCTCTGTGCAGGCGACAACCGTATCGTCGCTACGAAGCCAGTGCTTGGGTGGTGCAAGGGGTTTTACTTTGGGCATAGCGCTTTTTATTGAAACAATCTTTTGCGCATCATACGACATTTGGGTTAAGTATCGAAATTCGCCTGCGTCTGCTCTAAACTTAAGGGTTCTCGTATATGGCTAAAAATACGTTTTTGCAATGGATTTTTCTCACCCTCTGAAAAGCGCTTTCATTCCCCGCTCTGTGGCTGTTGTGGGCGCAAGTGACCGTAAAGGCAGTCGTGGAACGCTGATTTGGACTGGCGTGATGAATTCGCACAGAATTCTTCAGGCCTATCCTGTGAATCCCAAGTACAAATACATTGGCCTCACTCCGTGTTGGGCCAAGCTTTCAGAGTTGCCTGAGAAAGTCGATCTCGTTGTCATTGCAACACCGACTTCCACTGTTCAACAGATTTTGCGTCAGTGTGCCTCTTTGGGGATTCAAAATGTTCTGATTACCCCGGGAGATGACGCACTCACCTCAGACCGTCTTTGGCGACGTAAAATCGCCAAGTTCTGCCAAACCAATGGCATTCGGTTAATTGGACCAGGATCATTGGGACTTATTCGTCCGCAGATTGGCTTAAACGTAAGCTACTGGCCTACATTGCCTCGAATCGGTCACGTGGGACTGATTTGTCAATCCTCTTCTGTCGCGGCTGCCGTTTTAGACTATGCAAGCCGTGCGACTTTCGGATTTTCCTCGGTCTTAACCGCAGGCGCAGAAAGCGATGTGACTTTAGCGCAGATGCTCGACTTCTTAGCCGATGACCCCGACACAGAAGTCATCGCTATGCACATTGAAACTTTGGTGCATCCAAGAGCCTTTTTCTCAGCGTTGCGCGCTGCTTCTCGCACAAAGCCTGTGATTGTCCTTAAAACAGGACGAGGGGCCTTCTCGGCTCGTCTTATTGCCTCGCGCTACGCGATGCCTGCGTGCGACGATGGGGCGTTTGATGCCATGCTTGAGAGAACGGCTTGCATTCGTTGCGACAGAGTCGAAGATTTCTGTGCATCGCTTGATTTGTTCTCAACACACAAAGATGCCGGCAATGGCAATCTCGCCCTTGTTGCCAATGGCCTTGGGTTTGCTGCTCTTGCAGCCGATGCAACACAAGCGGGAAATGTGTCTCTAGCCGCTTTAAGCGACGCAACATCAAGCGACTTAAATAAGCTCACAGGACAAGAGTCGCTTCTTACCAACCCCGTTGATCTCGGATTTGAAGCAACTCCGGCTCTATTTTCTCGCGTGGTGAAACTTCTTTTGGCTGACAAAGCGGTCGATGCCGTTTTGCTTGCCTTATCTCCCACAGCAACAACAGATATCAGCTCGTTAATCCTTGCCTTAGAAGAACCTCTTTGCGAGAGTTTTAAGCCCATTATCTTCGTTTGGACGGGAGCGGCTTTGACGCAAGCCGAACGCGATGCCTTCTCGCGCCTACATGTTCCTGTACTCGGTTCCATTGATAGCGCTGTAAGAGCCTATAGGCACCTATTTGAGCGAAAGAAAGCACGTGAATTGACGCTACGAGCCCCAAAGGCAGGCTCAGAGGCTGCTCGCCACGATTTTGGTGTTGTGCGTGACATTATTGAAGAGGCACACAACCAAAAACGTAATCGTTTAACGCCCGAGCAGTGCGAAAGACTTTTGCATGCGATTAGCATCCCGTCGGCAAAGGGCTCACTTGTCACTTCTGCGGCTGACGCCGTTGCTGTGGCGAAAAATTTAGATGGACCCGTGGCGCTTAAGATTTGTGCTGAAGGCCTTGAACAGCGCTCAAGAATTGGCGGCATCATTCTTAATTCAACCGATGTCGCAAAAGATTTCACCTATTTAAAGCGTCTGTGCGCAAAAGCTGCGCCCCTTGCCTCCTTTACGGGAATCTTGGTTCAAAAGATGTCTGAGCGCCCAAATGCGCGCGAATTAAAGCTCTCTCTTACCCGAGACCCGGTTTTAGGACCGGTTCTTGCGCTTTCTGCTGGCGGCAAGATTGGGGAGCTTTTCCCACAAAAGGAAATGGCTCTTGCGCCATTAACAGAGCCCTTAGCGCGCAATATGGTTGAAAAGAGCGTTGTCTACTCGGCACTTGAATCGTTCCGAGGACAACCTAAGGTCGATATTGATGCGCTCGTCAATGCCATTTTGGAAGTTTCACGTCTTGCAACAGAAATCCCTGCGATTACTGAACTTGAAATCAATCCTTTGATTGCTGACGAGCTCGGAGTCTTAGCTCTCGATACGACCGCAGGGTTTAGCCCCAATGCTCTCGCTTCTGACGAAACGCACTCTCATATGCTGATTTCTCCGGCACCGAACTTTACCTTCACCATCGATTCGAAGTTACAGGTTCGTACACTTCGCGCCGATGATGTTGAGGCCTTGAAGGCTTTTGCAGGACGACTTTCGGAGAAAACGGCCTTCTTGCGACTTCAAAAAAGAGCAAGCGAAATCACAGATGAAGAATATATTCGCTACACGCAACTCGATTACGATAGAGAGCGTGCCTATGTTCTAGTGGATTCCAATCGCGCTGATGCGCAAATTCACGCCGTTGCGCGCTTCGTTATAAAACCCGAATTAAAGACGGCTGAGTTTGGTTTAGTGATTGAAGACGCCTTCCAGCGTCGGGGGCTTGGGACAAAACTGATGAAAATTCTTCTTTCCGAAGCTACGAAACTCGGAGCTCAATCCTTGTTTGGCGTTGTTCTCATCGAAAACGAGGCGATGAAAAAGCTCTTAACAAAGTTAAAGTTCATCCCTGAAGCGGTTCCTAACAATAACGATATTCGGATTTATCGAAAAACACTCTAAGAAGGGGGAATGTTATGCGTATTTTTCTTACGGGCGGAATGGGATTTATTGGCTCCCACACTGCCGTTGAATTGCTGGAAACTGGTCACGAAGTCACTCTCTTTGATAACCTCTCAAACGCCTCAGAAGACGTCATAGAGCGCATTCAAAAGATTACAGGGAAGACTCCCCTTTTTATCAAAGGCGATATCCGTGATGAAAAAGCCTTAAAAGAGGCTTTCGCCCAAACAAAGCCTGACGTAGTGATTCACTTCGCGGGTCTTAAGGCCGTTGGCGAATCCTGCGAAAAACCCCTTACGTACTACGACAATAATGTTAATGGCACAGTCGTCCTCTTGAAGGCAATGCGTGAGGCTGGCGTCTTTAATCTTTTGTTTTCTTCTTCGTGCACAGTCTACGGAACCCCGCAAAAGCTTCCGATCACAGAAGACCACCCCGTAGGTGGCGTCACAAACCCCTATGGACGCACAAAGCTTATCATCGAAAAGATTTTGCAGGACTTATGCGCTGCAGATAAGCGCTTTCACGTCATTTGCTTGAGATACTTCAACCCGATTGGTGCGCACCCAAGTGGCTTAATCGGCGAAAACCCCAACGGCATCCCCAATAATCTATTGCCGTATGTGGCGCGAGTTGCCTCAGGAAAGCTTGACTACGTCCGAGTCTTTGGAGATGACTACCCCACAAAAGACGGCACGGGGGTGCGCGACTACATTCACGTTGTTGACCTGGCGCGAGGGCACGTTGCAGCGCTTTCACGCCTAAAGGCAACCGCAGGCTGCGAAGCGATTAATTTGGGGACGGGAACGGGTTATAGCGTGCTCGAGATTATTAAAGCCTACGAGAAGGCCTCGGGCCGCCCGATTGCCTATAAGATCACACCGCGCCGCGCAGGAGACGTCGCTGCCAATTGGGCAGATCCCACGCTCGCCTTAAAGCTCCTAGGCTGGAAGGCCCAATTAGGAATCGAAGCCATGTGTCGCGACTCTTGGAATTTCGAGACGCAGCAAAAGTAAGAAGCCCATAACCAAAACGCCGCAAAAATCGCGGCGTTTTGGCTTCTCTTAGGAGAACACGGAAACTTCCATTAGGACTTCGGAGCTTCTTCAGCCTTCACGTCCTCGGCCTTGGCCTCTTCGACCTTGGCAGGAGCCTTCTCTTCCGCTGGCTTCACAGCGGGCTTTTCTGTGAGTTCAACATAAGCCATCGGAGCATTGTCTCCGACGCGGAAACCCATCTTCAAGACGCGTGTGTAGCCGCCGTTGCGGTTAGCAAAGCGCGGTCCTAACTCATCGAAGAGCTTCACGACAACTTCGCGATCGCGCAAGCGATTAAACGCTAAGCGGCGATTGGCAACCGTCGGGTTCTTCGCAAGAGTAATCATCGGTTCAACAACGCGGCGAAGTTCTTTGGCCTTCGGCAATGTTGTCTTAATGGCCTCATGGCGAAGCAAGGAGCACATCATGTTGCGAAGCATCGCAAGGCGATGAGCGGTTGTACGATTGAGTTTACGCAATCCAGAACGGTGACGCATTTTTTTATTTCCTTATATCAATTTCTTTGGACGCTTCTTAGGGTCTTTCCTAAGAGGCCCTCCCAACTCTTCTATCCGATTTCACTTAACCAAAATCAGCGGGCGGGTTTACGTTAAAAAATATCTTTGAGGTAGGAGTGTTGGCTCCTACCTTAAAGCGTGACTGACTAGCTTTCGAGATTGGCGGGCGGCCAATTTTCGAGCCTCATACCGAGAGTCAAACCGTGAGCCGCTAACACATCCTTAATTTCATTTAAGGACTTACGGCCTAAGTTTGGCGTCTTCAAGAGTTCGTTTTCTGTTCTCTGAATCAAGTCGCCGATGTAGTAAATATTTTCGGCCTTCAAGCAGTTAGCAGAACGAACAGTGAGTTCGAGGTCGTCGACCAAGCGCAAAAGAATCGGATCCAATGGAGGAGGCGTTTCTTCCTGAGCGGCTTGTTCGGCTTCCGTTTCTGTCTTAATCGAACCAAAGATCGAGAGTTGGTCTTGAAGAATGCGCACGGCACTCTTTAAGGCATCCTCAGGGCTGATAACACCATTGGTCTCGATTTCCATCTCGAGCTTATCAAGGTCAGTGCGCTGACCGACGCGAGCGGCTTCAACCTTGTAGGCCACACGGCGCACAGGCGAGAAGCTTGCATCCAAAATGATGCGGCCAATCGTTTGGCTCGAGTGGTCGTTTGCGAAGGCACGCATGTCGCCTGGCTGATAGCCGCGACCCGTTTCGACCTTCACTTCCATATCCAAGGATCCGCCCGAGAGCGTAGCAATCTCGTGCTCGGGATTTAAGATTTGCACGTCATGCGGCAACACGAAGTCGCCAGCTTTCACAACGCCTTCACCAGACTTCTGAAGACGCAATGTGACTTCTTCACGGCCGCCTTCGAGCTTGAAGACGACACCCTTAAGGTTCAAAACGATATCAACAACGTCTTCACGAACGCCATTGATCATCGAGAATTCATGCACGACGCCAGCGATGCTTAATTCCGTGGGGGCATAGCCGACCATGGAGGCAAGCAAAATGCGACGCAGCGCATTTCCGAGTGTGTGACCGTATCCGCGCTCAAACGGTTCGAGCGTAATAACGGCTTTGTTGGGGTTCTTTTCGTCGACGATTGCTTCAATGTTCGTCGGCTTCAAGAGCGTGGTATTAGCCATAAATGTCTTTCCTTTTCAATACCCTCGGCTCGTTACACCGATAAGGCTGAGATTGGAAAACCGGGGAATCTCACTATTGGAAAGCACCACACTGTCCCCGTAATACGTGCGGTGCCCAAAAACTTACAATCCTCGCCTTCATCAACTTGCCATTGAGGCAAGTCACAAAGACGAGGAACGTCGTTAAGATTAACGCGAGTAAAGTTCGACCACGAGCGATTCGTTGATATCGGGTGCGATTTCGTCGCGGGCGGGGACGCTCTTGAAGGTGCCTTGCATCTTCTTGGCGTCAACTTCGACCCAGCTCGGGAAACCGAGCTGACCAGCCAACTCGAGCGCATCGACGATGCGAGCCTGTTTCTTGGCGCCTTCGCGCACAGAAATCACATCACCGGGCTTCACAGTGTAAGACGGAATGTTGCACTTCTTGTCGTTAACAAGAATCGCGCAGTGGCTTACCAACTGACGGGCTTCGGCGCGTGTGGAGCCAAATCCCATACGATAAACCACATTGTCAAGGCGGCTTTCCAAAATGCTAAGGAGGATTTCGCCGGTGTTACCAGGGCGAGAAGCAGCCGTAGCGTAGCAGCGGCGGAACTGCTTTTCCAATAGACCATAGGTGCGCTTCATCTTCTGCTTTTCGCGCAACTGTGTGCCATAGTCCGAGAGACGCTGGCCAGAGGTCTTTCCGTGCTGACCGGGTTTGACGTCAGCGGCCTTGACTTTGCTATCGAACGAGCGACGAGCGCTCTTAAGGTTAAGATCTGAGCCCTCACGGCGAGAGAGCTTCAATTTAGGACCGAGATATCGTGCCATTTTTTAGTTACCTCTTCTATCCTGCGGTTACCCGCATTCAGTTTGCACATCCGATAAATGCACAAACACAGGATACGAAAAATCAATTACATGCGACGACGCTTGCTGGGGCGAACGCCGTTATGGGGGATCGGTGTGACGTCCTGAATGCTTGTGACGCGAATGCCAAGGGCATTGAGCGCACGCACGCTTGACTCACGGCCAGGTCCCGGTCCAAAAATGCGAACTTCGACATTCTTAAGACCATATTCAAGAGCCTGCTTACCAGCGTGTTCGGCAGCGACCTGAGCGGCAAAGGGGGTCGATTTACGAGAACCTTTGAAGCCCTGAGCACCGGACGAGGACGCGGCAACGGCGTTACCCTGACGATCCGTAATCGTAATAATTGTGTTGTTAAAGGAGGCGTGAACGTGAGCGATGCCCTCGGTGACAACCTTCTTTACCTTCTTGCGGCCACGAGCGGCGGCCGACTGCTGTTGCTTTGTGGGAGCCATTAGTCTTCCTTCTCAGAAATTACTTCTTCAACGTGACACCAGCCTTACGCGGTCCCTTACGGGTGCGGGCATTGGTGCGTGTACGCTGACCACGAACGGGCAAACCCTTACGGTGCCGCATTCCGCGATACGTCCCGAGGTCAATCAGCCGCTTAATCGAGAGCTGGACTTCGCGACGAAGATCGCCTTCCACACTGAATTGACCGATGGCATCACGGATCTTTTCGAGTTCCGCGTCCGTCAGGTCCTTCACTTTCTTGGAATATTCGACGCCACAAGAATCCAAAATCTGCATCGCGCGAGAGCGGCCAATGCCAAAAATGGCAGTGAGACCGATCACAGCATGCTGATTGGGCGGAATATTAATACCGGCAATACGAGCCATATTTATTTACCTCTTTAGCCTTGACGTTGCTTATGCCGCGGGTCCTCGCAGATCACGCGCACAACGCCTTTGCGCTTAACGATTCTGCATTTGCGGCACATCTTCTTAACCGAAGCGTTAACCTTCATAAAATTCTCCTAAGAGAAGCCGTCTAAAGACGCGAGAGCAGTGACGCTCTCTTGTCTAAAAAGTTTTAAATCACTGACCCTGCACTTTTACATGCCAGGTCCGAAGCCCTTGAAGTTTGTCTTCTTGAGCAAATTCTCATACTGGTGTGACATCATGTAGGCCTGAACCTGACTGACGAAATCCATGGTCACAACAACCACGATCAGTAGCGACGTGCCGCCAAAGTAAAACGGCACATTAAAGCGTAGGTTCAAGAACTCTGGCACAAGGCACACAAACGTTAAGTACGCCGCACCCCCAAGCGTCAAGCGCGTTAACACCTTATCGATATAACGGGCTGTCTGCTCGCCAGGACGAATGCCTGGAACAAAGGCACCACTCTTCTTTAAATTCTCAGCGGTTTCTTTCGGGTTGAAAACCAACGCCGTATAAAAGAACGCAAAGAAAATAATGAGCGCTGCATAAAGCAGTGTGTAAAGTGGCTGCCCAGGGCTTAACGCGGCTGCCAAATCGCGGATCCAACGTGTCGAATCACCACTTGTGAACCAACCAGCAAGAGTGGCCGGGAACAAGATAAGCGACGATGCGAAGATCGGCGGAATGACGTTTGCCATGTTAATTTTCAACGGTAAGTACGAAGCCTGACCGCCGTACATCTTATTGCCAATTTGGCGTCGTGCGTAGTTCACGGTAATGCGCCTTTGTCCGCGTTCGATAAACACGACAAAGCCTGTGACCAAAATCACGATTGCCACAATAAAGATGGCCGACAAGGGGCTAATCGCACCCGTGCTCACCAACTGGAACAAACCGCTTGCTGCCGCGGGGAAGCCGGCGACGATACCTGCGAAAATGATAAGGGAAATGCCGTTACCGAGTCCGCGTTCTGTAATCTGCTCGCCAAGCCACATCAGAAACATCGTTCCCGTGACAAGACTTACCGTGCAGGTAAAGCGGAACATCATGCCTGGGTCAATAACGAGCCCGTGCTGCGTTTCAAGCGCCACGGCGATACCGAGCGACTGAAAGCCAGCAAGCAAAAGTGTTCCATAACGCGTGTACTGCGTAATCTTACGGCGACCCGATTCACCTTCCTTGCGCAAAGCCTCTAAGCTCGGAAGCACGTACGAGAGCATCTGCATAATAATCGATGCAGAGATGTAGGGCATGATTCCGAGCGCAAACACAGAGAATCGCGACAAGGCACCGCCCGAGAACATGTTGAATAGGCCGAGAATGCCGCCTTGCTGCTCATTAAAGAGCTGACGCAAGGTATCGGGATCGATTCCCGGCACAGGCACATGCGCTCCGATGCGGTAAACAACCAAAGCAAGCAGCAGGAAAATCAGGCGCTTCTTTAAGTCGCCATACTTTGCCAAACCGGTCGGCTTTGTTTTTGGACTGTTCGCCACGTTTCTTTCCTAAAGCGTTAGTGTTAGGCCTCAACAACAGAGCCGCCAGCGGCTTCAATAGCTGCCTTAGCTCCCTTGGTGACGCCGAGACCACGCACAGTGACCTTGCGGGTAATTTGGCCTGCGAGAATCACGCGCGCCTGAATCGCGTTGCGAGAAATGACGTTGGCGCTCTTTAAAACGTCCAAATCAATCTCCTCAACGGGCAACGCCTCAAGCTCAGATAAACGAACTTCGTCAACGAGCTGATGATTGAGCGAGAAAAAGCCGCGCTTCGGCAAGCGACGATGCAAGGGCATCTGTCCGCCTTCGAAGCCAACTTTGTGAAAGCCGCCAGCACGGGACTTCTGTCCTTTGTGCCCACGACCAGCTGTCTTACCCCAGCCAGAGCCAACGCCACGACCAACGCGATGCGCCTGGCTTGTGGAGCCTTCTGCGGGTTTAATGGTATTCAAACGCATGTCTAGTCCCTCTTAATCGACGCGAACTAAGAACGCAACTTTCGTGATCATGCCACGAACAGCCGGCGTATCTTCCAATTCACGCGAGTGGTGCAACTTCTTAAGGCCAAGACCCTTTAAGCACGCCAAGTGATTCTTGTCGCAGCCAATCGGGCTCTTGACGAGCGTAACCTTTAAGGTCTTTTTATCTGTCATTTTTCAATCTCCAAAAAAGACCTACGCAAGGATCTGCTCAACGGTCATGCCACGCTTGGCGGCAATGTCCGCAGGTGAACTCAAGTGCGATAACGCATCAATCGTTGCACGAACCATGTTGTAGGGGTTTGTCGAACCGTAGGCCTTCGCTAAAACGTTGCGAACACCCATCGCTTCGAGAACCGCACGCATCGGGCCACCAGCAATAACGCCAGTACCTTCGCTCGCCGGCATGAGAATCACGCGGCTTGCTCCGTGCTGACCCTTAACGGCGTGATGCAATGTGCCGTTATTTAACGGATACTTCTTCATGTCCTTGCGGGCACGCTCCAAGGCCTTACTTACAGCGGCCGGAACTTCACGGCTCTTACCCGTTCCCATTCCGATGGAGCCATCGCCGTCGCCTGCAACCGTTAAAGCAGCGAACGCCAAAATACGGCCGCCCTTAACAACCTTGGTGACGCGGTTGACCGCAATCATCTTTTCGCGAATGCCATCGTCGATTTCCTCGACCGGATTCTTTTTATCAACCTTAGCCATAAGCCTCGATTCCTTTTAGAACTTGAGACCGGCTTCGCGCGCAGCCTCAGCTAGCGCGGCAACACGGCCGTGGTAACGATAACCGGAACGATCAAAGGCACAAGACTCAACTCCAGCCGCTTTGGCTTTCTGAGCAATGCGCTCTCCGACAATCTTCGCAGCGGCAATATTGCCACCGGTCTTTCCCTCTTGAGCGAGCTTGGCACGAACTTCAGCTTCGAGTGTCGAAGCAGAAGCTAAGACGCGATCTCCCTCAGCAGAGATGATGTTTGCATAAATGTGCAGGTTTGTACGATGCACCGATAAACGGATAGCCTTCTGCAGCTTAATGCGGGCGCGAGCAGCACCAGCGCGACGCAGACGGCTTTGTTTCTTATTAATCATGGTCTAACGTCTCCCGCTTACTTCTTCTTAGTTTCTTTAATGACGACATGTTCGTTCGCGTAGCGAATGCCCTTGCCCTTATAGGGTTCTGGAGGACGATAGCCGCGAATTTCAGCCGCTGTCTGACCAACGACTTGCTTATTGGCGCCACTAATGATGATTTCTGTCTGGCTCGGTGTCTTGCACTCAACGCCCTTGGGCATCTTGTGAACCACAGGGTGCGAGAAGCCGAGTTGAAGATTTAAGGCATCTCCTTGGGCCTGAGCACGATAGCCAACGCCCACGAGCGTTAACTTCTTCTCAAAACCAACAGAGGCACCCTTAACCATATCGTTAACGAGAGCACGCATCGTACCCGCGTTCGCGTTGGATTCACGCGAATCGTCGAGCTGCGTAAATTTAATGTGTTCACCCTCAAGTTCGACCTTCACGCCAGCGAGACGATGAACGCTCACCTCGCCCTTGGGGCCCTTGACGGTAACGCCTTCGTCGGTAATTGTCGCCTGCACACCTTTGGCAAGCGCAACAGGAAGCTTAGCAATACGACTCATAACTTTTGCTCCCTCCGATTATGCGACATAGCAGAGCACTTCGCCGCCAACACCAGCAGCACGCGCTTTGCGATCTGTCATCACGCCCTGAGGCGTAGAAACGATAGCAATCCCGAGGCCATTCATCACCTGGGGGATTGATTCGTGGTTCTTGTAAATACGCAGGCCGGGACGGGAAACGCGTTCAATGCGTTCGATCACGGGACGACCCGCATAGTATTTCAAACCGATATGCAACTGAGCCTTGCCTTCATTGGCAACGACTTCATAGCCTTCGATATAACCCTCGTCCTTCAAGACCTTAGCAATCGCGACCTTGAGCTTGGAGCTCGGCATCACGATTTCAGCCTTTTCAACGCTTTGCGCGTTACGGATACGGGTCAGCATATCGGCGATCGGATCACTCATACTCATTTCGTAATCTCCTCGCTTACCAGCTGGCCTTAATAAGGCCGGGAATATCACCACGCATGGCCGCATCGCGGATCATGCCACGGGCAAGACCGAACTTGCGGAATGTTCCACGCGGACGACCCGTTAAACCACAGCGGTTACGCAAACGCACCGGGCTCGCATCTCGCGGAAGCGCCTCAAGCTTGCGGCGTGCCTCCAAGCGGTCCTCGACAGGAAGTGTTGCGTTGTTAATAATCGCCTTGAGTTCGGCGCGCTTGGCCGCGAACTTGGCCACAACGGCCTCACGTTTGTGCTCGCGGTTAATCAATGATAACTTTGCCATCTTCAAGCACCTTTTCTCAATTGCGGAACGGGAAGCGGAACGCAGCAAGAAGCGCCTTGGCTTCTTCGTCCGTTTTCGCCGTCGTCGTGATAGAAATGTTCATGCCGCGCACAGCATCGATCTTGTCGTACTCGATTTCCGGGAAGATGATCTGTTCTTTGAGGCCAATGTTGTAATTGCCACGGCCATCGAACGCGCGACCAGAAACACCACGGAAGTCACGAACACGCGGGAAAGCGATTGTGACCAAGCGGTCTAAAAAGTCATACATGCGCTCGCCACGGAGTGTGACCATGCAGCCAATGGGCATATTCTCGCGAATCTTAAAGTTCGCAATCGCCTTACGGGTGCGTGTCACAGCAGGCTTTTGGCCAGCAATCTTGGTTAAATCGGCAACAGCGTTGTCGACATATTTCTTGTCATTGACCGCTTCGCCGACGCCCATGTTCAACGTAATCTTGGTGATACGTGGAACTTGCATCGTTGTCTTGTATCCGAATTTCTTGACGAGTTCCGGAACGATTGTGTCGCGGTACAGAGTGTGGAAACGTGTCATTCCTTACTCCTTACGCCTTGGCGCCAACAACTGCGCCATTGCTCTTGTAAACGCGGACCTTCTTGCCGTCGACTTCTTTGAAGCCGACGCGATCGGCCTTACCAGTGGCCGGGTTGATGATCATCACGTTGGACTGGTCAATCGGCATCGTCTTATCAACAATGCCACCTTCGGTATTGGTCATCGGGTTCGGGCGAACACACTTTTTGACGACGTTAATGCCCTCAACTGTAACGTGCGTGTCATCGACACGAGCAATCACAGTGCCCTTCTTGCCCTTGTCTTTGCCGGCAATAACGATAACCTCGTCGCCTTTGCGGATGCGTTGCATCTGTCGGCCTCCTTAAAGAACTTCAGGAGCAAGTGACACAATCTTCATGAACCGCTCGGTACGCAATTCGCGTGTGACCGGTCCAAAAATACGCGTGCCAACGGGCTCGAGTTTGGAATTGAGAAGAACAACGGCGTTGTTATCGAAACGGATACGAGATCCGTCAGCGCGGCGCACGCCCTGAGCGGTACGAACGACCACGGCGCTATAGACCTCGCCTTTCTTAACACGGCCGCGCGGAGCGGCTTCTTTGACCGTCACCTTAATGACGTCACCGATGTTCGCATAGCGGCGTTTGGATCCACCCAACACCTTGAAACACATCACTGAACGAGCGCCTGTATTGTCGGCAACGTCCAGGTTGCTTTGCATCTGAATCATGGTTTCTAATTTCCCAACTTATTCTGCATACGCAGACAGTATTGGTCCCGTAAGGGAGAACGATTAGCGTACCTTGTCTTAGCGCTACATCTGTGCTCCAAAACCAGCAAGCACGCGCTTCAAAAAAAGCACCTAATCTTGGAAAAATCAACACAGATGCCGATTGCTAAGCAATCGGCTTTCTGCGTGAGGCCTGCAAGTTTAGCGAAAACCCCCTAACCTTGCAAGCACTTATCACTACAAACTAGACGATAACAGCCTTTTCGAGAACTTTCGTCACGCTCCAAGTCACTGTCTTGGAAACGGGACGTCCTTCTGCGATTTCAACTTTATCGCCCACACCCACGCTGTTGGTTTCATCATGCGCATGGTACTTCTTGCTGCGCACAACGATCTTTCCATAAAGGGGGTGCTTGACACGACGTTCCACAAGGACCGTCACAGTCTTATCCATTTTGTCGCTCGTCACAACACCGACTAAGGTGCGGGTGAGCTTCTTTGTTTCAACAGTATCCGTCATTTCGCGGCCGCCTTCTGAGCGAGAACCGTGCGAACGCGTGCGATATCACGGCGCGCTGTGCGCAACTGGTTCGAGTTCTGGAGCTGCTGGGTTGCCTTCTGAACGCGCAACTTAAAGTACGCGGTCTGAAGTTCAGTTAACTCCTTGTTAAGCGCAGCCTCATCCATGGCGCGCAATTCCTTAGCTTTCATGTCCGTCTCCTTACTTGCCGACCTGGCGGACAACGAACTTTGTCTTCAAAGGCAACTTCGCTGCCGCGAGAGCAAAAGCTTCGCGGGCGAGTGTCTCATCGACACCGTCCATTTCGTAGAGGACCCGGCCGGGTTGTACGAGGGCGACCCAGTACTCAGGATTGCCCTTACCGTTACCCATACGCACTTCGGCAGGTTTGCTCGAAATGGGCTTATCCGGAAAGACACGGATCCAAACATGGCCGCCGCGCTTGATGTGGCGTGTGAGAGCTCGACGAGCAGCTTCAATCTGACGAGCCGTCAGACGACCGCGTTCGAGCACCTTGAGGCCGAAGTCTCCAAAGGAGACATCTGCGCCTCGCTGAGCCATACCGTAGTTGCGACCCTTTTGGTCCTTACGGTATTTCGTTCGATTCGGTTGCAGCATCGCTTATTCTCCGTCTTTTGTTTCACTTGCGACAGGCGCCGCTTCCGTGGCTGCCTTACGGGTGCGACGAGCGGGCTTCTTATCGGCCTTTTCTTCAGCACCATCTTCGTTCTTACGAACGCGGCGAGCCGGACGACGGCGACGGTCTTCACGATCGGCAGGGGCAGCAGGAGCCGCTTCGGCCGCTTGCGCAGCTTCAAGGCTATCTCCCTTGTAGACCCAAACCTTAACGCCAACGACACCATAGGTCGTGTGCGCTTCGGAGAAACCGTAATCAATATCCGCACGGAGTGTGTGAAGTGGCACACGTCCTTCGCGGTACCATTCTGTACGAGCAATTTCAGCGCCGTTTAAGCGGCCCGCGCTCATAATCTTGATACCCTTGGCACCAAGACGCATCGCGTTTTGCATAGCGCGCTTCATTGCACGACGGAACATAATGCGCTTTTCAAGCTGTTGCGTAATGCCTTCAGCAATCAACTGCGCATCGAGTTCTGGACGGCGAACTTCTTCGATGGAGATGTGCGCTGGCACACCAATCATCTTCTGAACTTCAGCCTTGAGCTCTTCGATATAAGCGCCTTGCTTACCGATCACAACGCCCGGGCGAGCCGAGAAGATTGTGATACGAGCATTGTTAGCGGGGCGTTCAATCAAAATACGTGAAACGCTAGCCGCCTTCAATTTTTCCATCAGGAAGGCACGCACTTTCAAGTCTTCGCACAATGTGCGAGAGAAGTTACGACCTGCCGCATACCAACGCGACGTCCAGTTGCGCGTCACAGGAAGGCGGAAGCCGGTAGGATTAATTTTCTGACCCATGGTTCATCCTTACTTGTCGCCGACGGTCACGTAAACGTGAGACGTCTGTTTACTGATACGCGTACCGCGACCCTTGGCGCGAGCGCCAAAGCGGCGCAACGTCGTAGCCTTTTCCACGTAGATTTTTGTGACACGAAGTTCGTCGATATCCGCTCCGTCATTGTGTTCGGCATTGGCGATGGCGCTCTCAAGAGCCTTCAAGACAATGCCAGCGGCACGGCGTTGCGTAAACTTCAAGATATTGAGGGCCTTGTCCACGGGCTTACCGCGAACCAGGTCAGCGACCAAACGGCCCTTCTGAGCCGAAAGACGCACACCGCGAACGATTGCAGTAGTTTCCATTTAATTACCCCTTAACCTTCTTATCAGCGTTGAGCGCGTGGCCCTTGAAGGTACGCGTCATGGCGAATTCACCGAGCTTATGGCCAACCATGTTCTCATTGACATAAACGGGAACGTGCTGACGGCCATTGTGAACGGCAATCGTCAAACCGACAAACTCTGGAAGAATCGTGGAACGACGAGACCAGGTCTTGATCGGACGCTTGTCGCGACTTGACTGGGCCGCCTCCACCTTCTTCATGAGGGATCCGTCAACAAACGGCCCCTTCTTTAACGAACGAGACATTCTTCAGACCCCCTTACTTATCATAACGGCGCTGGACAATCATCTTATCCGTGCGCTTGGAATTACGTGTACGATAGCCCTTGGTGAGCTGACCCCACGGAGACATCGGCGCGCGACCTGTACCAGTGCGGCCTTCGCCACCACCGTGCGGGTGATCGACCGGGTTCATCACCTTACCGCGAACGGTCGGGCGAATACCACGCCAACGTGTGGCGCCAGCTTTTCCGAGCTCGCGTAAGCTATTTTCTTCATTGCCAACCGTACCGATTGTGGCGCGGCATTCAATCAAGATGCGACGAACTTCACCAGAGCGCATACGAACCTGAGCGTAAGCCCCTTCGCGAGCGATTAACTGAGCAAAGGCTCCGGCGGCACGCACAAGCTGCGCACCCTTGCCTGGGAGCATTTCGATGCAGTGAATCGTCGAACCCACAGGGATATTGCGAAGCGGCAAAGCGTTACCGACCTTGATCGGAGCTTCGGCGCCGCTTACCACTGTGTCGCCAACATTCAAGCCCTTCGGGGCAATGATGTAACGGCGTTCGCCATCGGCATAAAGCACTAAGGCGATATGAGAAGAGCGGTTCGGATCGTACTCAAGACGTTCCACACGTCCTGGAACACCATCTTTATCACGCAAGAAGTCAATCACACGATAGTGACGCTTGGAACCGCCACCCTTATGACGACACGTAATATGTCCGTTGTTGTTGCGGCCCGAGCCACGGTTCTTCTTTTCCGTAAGCGCTGCCAAGGGGCTTCCCTTGTGCAAGCCCGGCGTCACAACCTTCACGGTGTGACGGCAACCGGCCGAGGTGGGCTTCATTTTAACGAGAGCCATTACTTACCCTCCTGCGCGAAATTGATTTCCTGGCCTTCCTTAAGACGCACATAGGCCTTATGGACGGCACTGCGCACACCAGGCGTACGGCCTGTGCGCTTGATTTTGCCCTTGATGTTGACAGTCTGAACACTTTCAACAGAGACCTTAAAGCACAGCTCAACGGCGGCCTTGATTTCTGCCTTTGTGGCATCGGCTAAGACGTCAAACGTGTACTGACGGGCCTTTTCTGCGACCATCGTGCTCTTTTCAGAGATGACCGGTCCGACGAGGACTTTCAATAAACGATCTTGGTTCATCCGAGCATCTCCTCGATCTTAGCAATCGCGTTCTTCGCCACAACGACCTTGTCGTAGTAAACCAGCGAGAGCGGATCGATGTAGCGCGGCTCAACAACCGCAACGTTCTTGATGTTGCGAGAAGCCAAGAAAAGGTTCTCGTCAACACTGTCGGCAATCAACATCGCGTGGTTCAGACCCATGGCCTTGAGCTTGGCGGCAAAGGCCTTTGTCTTGGGAGACTCCGCAGTAATCGATTCGACAACAACAAGGCGGCCATCAGCAACGAGTTTCGAGAAAATCGTCGCCATCGCAACGCGATAGGCCTTTTTGTTCATCTTCTTTGTGAAATTCTCGTTAGGAGAACTCGGGAAGGTACGACCACCGCCTCTCCACAACGGAGAAGACGACATACCAGCACGCGCGCGACCTGTTCCCTTCTGACGGAAGGGCTTCTTTGTCGTGTGATGCACAAATTCACGATTGAGTTGTGCACGTGTTCCCTGACGAGCATTGGCTTGGTAAGCAACAACAAGTTGATGCACCAAGGCTTCGTTGTATTCACGGGCGAACACGGCGTCAGAGGCTGGCACCTTGGCCGTCTCTACACCCTGCTCATTGACTAAATTCAGCTCCATGGTTCGCTCCTATTAGGCCTTAACAGCGGCACGCACAAGGACTTCACCGCCCTTGCTACCGGGGACAGCGCCACGGATTAAAAGAAGACTACGCTCAACGTCGACGCGAGCCACAACGAGGTTTTGCGTTGTTCTCTGGCAATCGCCGAGGTGTCCTGCCATACGCTTGCCGGGGAAAACACGACCCGGATCTTGGCGGTTACCAATAGAACCAGGGGCATTTGTCGTCACCGAGTTACCGTGGCTAGCGCGATTGGAACTGAAGTGGTGGCGTTTAATCACACCAGCGTAACCCTTGCCGATGGTTGTTCCCGTTACGTCAACCTTCTGACCAACGGCAAACATATCTGCACGCAAAGCTGTTCCGGGTTTGAATTCGGAAAGCTTATCGGCATCGACATGGAATTCCTTAAGCATCGCAGCAGCCTCAACACCAGCCTTAGCGAAATGGCCGGCAAGAGCCTTGTTGATGCGCGAAGGCTTTTTAGAGCCGAACGCGACTTGAATGGCGTTATAGCCGTCGCTTTCCTGTGTCTTAACACAAACGACACGGTTGTCGGAAACGTCAATCACCGTCACGGGAACAGAAACTCCGTCCTCTGTGAAGATGCGCGTCATACCGACCTTGCGACCGACTAAGCCGAGCTTATCACTCATTATTATCTCCACCCCGGCTACGATTGGCCGGGACCGTACTTTATAAAAATCGCTCCACGACGGGAGGTTGCGTTACCTTTAAAAAAAGTGCGCCAACACCGATCGATTGCTTTGGTATGCCAGAAGCGACACGTATCACCTCTTTTTTCTTTCAAAAAGAGAGAACCAAGAGGCGAAAAAATTCTTACTGCACCTTGATCTTAACGTCAACACCAGCGGGCAAATCTAACTTCATCAACGCGTCGACAGTCTTATCTGTCGGGTCGACGATGTCCATCAGACGCTGATGCGTACGAATTTCAAGCTGGTCGCGGCTCGTCTTATTGACGTGCGGCGAACGCAAAATATCAAAACGTTGAATGCGAGTCGGCAACGGAACTGGACCGCGAACAACGGCGCCAGTACGCTTTGCCGTATCGACAATCTCAAGGGCCGATTGATCGATTAATTTGTAATCAAACGCCTTAAGACGAATACGAATGCGTTGGGATTGCATTTGTTTTTTCCTAAAAAGAACAATAAAAGAGCTAAGGGGGCGCAGTATAACTGTGCCCCTTTGATGCTGTCAATTACTCATTGATCTTCGCGACGACGCCCGCACCAACGGTGTGGCCACCTTCAC
>CAVEMY010000002.1:0-67803 GCA_963617005.1 Parabacteroides distasonis
ACTGCCAGGCTACTCCTTTTACCCCCGTTCTCTTTAACCAGAGTTCGGGGGTTTTCTATTTCTGGTTTCAAAAAAGCGGCACGAGTAATTCTCGAGGTTGTTAAAATCCGCCCACAGTCTTTTCAAGGAAGCGATTTTGATGATTGACGATTTATTTGGTTCTGATGCAACTGTCGATGTCGGTAAAAAGCGTACTGCTTTAGCCGAGCGTGATGAATCGATGCGCCCATTACCTGACCGCATGAGACCCAAAACTATCGATGAAGTCATCGGGCAGAAAAAACTTCTCGCGCCAGGGCAGCCTTTGCGTGTGGCTTTTGAAACAAAGCGGCCTCACTCCATGATTCTTTGGGGACCTCCTGGGGTTGGGAAAACCACATTGGCTCGCTTGATGGCTAATGCCTTTGGCATTCCCTTTGTGGCAATTTCCGCTGTCTTAAGTGGCGTAAAAGAGATTCGAGAGGCGGTGGACCTAGCGAAACTTCACATGGCTAACACTGGGAAACCCACCCTCGTTTTTGTCGATGAAGTTCACCGCTTTAATAAAAGTCAGCAAGATGCTTTCCTGCCGCACGTTGAAAGTGGTCTTTTTATCTTTGTTGGAGCTACCACTGAGAATCCTTCTTTTGAAGTGAATTCCGCTCTTTTAAGTCGATCAGCTGTCTACGTACTTGAGAGCCTCACGAAAGAAGAACTCTCCGAGTTACTTGACCGGGCACTTAAAACCGAAGTCACATTTGTCACAGTCGATGAGAAGGCGCGCGAAATATTGATCGATCTTGCCGACGGTGATGCTAGGCGCTTACTGAATGCACTTGATGTCGCTAGCGGCATGGCTCGCGACAGGTCAATTAAGACGCTTACAGCCGACTTTTTAAGAAAAACGCTTCCTGCAACACTGCGCCGTTTTGATAAGGGAGGGGAGAACTTCTACGATCAAATAAGCGCCTTGCATAAAAGTGTGCGTGGGTCAAATCCAGATGCGGCGTTGTATTGGCTTGTTCGTATGTTAGACGGGGGATGTGATCCGCGTTACATTGCTCGTCGCGTTATTCGGATGGCAATTGAAGATGTTTCGCTTGCGGACCCTCGGGCAACCGAACTATCTCTTAATGCGGCCGATGCTTACGAGCGTTTGGGTAGCCCAGAAGGGGAACTCGCGATAGCGCAAGCCGTTGTCTATTTGGCTGTGGCTCCAAAGAGTAATGCCGTTTATACAGCCTTTAACGCTGCGCAAGTTTTTGTAAGAGAAGACGGCACGCGACCTGTGCCGATGCATCTAAGAAATGCCCCAACAAAATTGATGAAGCAATTGGGCTACCACAAAGGATATCGTTATGCGCACGATGAAGAAGGCGCGTACGCAGCAGGCGAAACCTATCTACCTGAAGGTCTTGAGGCGATGCATTGGTATGAGCCAACAGACCGTGGTCTAGAAATCAAAATTTCAGAAAAGCTCGCTCGCCTTCGTGCGTTAGATGAAGCTGCACGCGCAAAGCCTAAAAAATAACTTTGCTACGCTTCTCTTTTGATTTGCAGTTACTCGCTAAAGAGACGAAAATAGCGGAATTTAGTTTTGTCAAGAGGGTGAGCAATCGCAAGCGTTGCGCTTGCCCTTAAAAACCCTACTTTGGAGAATAAACAGAATGCTCGATATCAATCTACTTCGAAAGAATTTGCCTGAAGTGATCGCTCGTTTAGCAACACGTTCTTTCGAGTTCCCAGAAAAAGAATTCAATGCCTTAGAAGACGAACGCAAAGCCGTGCAGACGAAGACTGAAGTTCTGCAGGCCGAACGCAATAGTCTCTCTAAGAAAATTGGTCAAGCGAAGAAAGCCGGGGAAGACGCCTCTGAGCTTATGGCAAAGGCCGCGGCGATTCCTGAGGAGTTGGCAAAACTTGAAGCCGAACTTTCGGATGTTCGCGAACGTTTAACGAACCTAATGATGCGCATCCCCAATCTGCCTGACCCTTCTGTTCCCGTCGGTCGCGATGAGCGCGATAACGTTGAGCAGCGTCGTTGGGGTGAACCAAGAAAATTTGACTTCCCCATTAAAGATCACGTTGACGTTGGTGCGCCTTTGGGTCTTGACTTTGATACGGCCGCGAAACTTTCTGGCGCTCGCTTTTGCTTTATGAGAGGACAAGTTGCGCGTCTACATCGTGCGATTGCGCAATTTATGCTCGATACGCATACACAAGAAAATGGCTACACCGAGTGCTATACGCCCTACATCGTGACAGCCGATACGATGCGTGGCACGGGTCAACTTCCGAAATTTGAGGAAGACCTCTTTGCTGCGAAAAAAGGCGGTCAAGAAGGCAAAGGCGATTTGCTTTATCTCATTCCAACAGCAGAAGTGCCTTTGACAAATTCGGTTTCAGGCATGATGCTTAAAGAAACAGATCTTCCGATTAAAGTCACTGCGCACACACCATGCTTTAGATCGGAAGCTGGTGCCTATGGTCGTGATACACGTGGCATGATTCGCCAACACCAGTTCGATAAGGTCGAGATGGTGCGTATTGCCCCTGAGCACAATAGTTACTTACATCTCGAGCACATGACACAAAACGCTGAGATGATTTTGCAGCGTTTGGGACTACCCTATCGCGTTGTCTTGCTTTGCACGGGAGATATGGGATTTGGCTCTGCGAAGACCTATGACTTGGAAGTCTGGCTTCCTGCCCAAAATACCTATCGTGAAATCAGCTCGTGCTCGAACTGCGAAGCCTTCCAGGCTCGTCGTATGGGAGCGCGTTACAAGGACGCGCAGGGTAAGACTCACTACGTGCACACCTTAAATGGTTCTGGTCTTGCTGTGGGTCGCACACTTGTGGCAGTGCTTGAAAACTACCAAAACGAAGATGGTTCTGTGACAATTCCCGAGGCCTTGCGTCCCTACATGGGAGGACTCGAGAAGTTAACCCCGAAAAAGGACTAAAAGCTCAAATTTTTCTTCGAAAAACTGTGGCGAACTCGAGTGTTGCTTGTTAAAATATGAGCAACATTTCGAGTTGGGGTAACCCAAGCCAACCTACCCTCCCCGGGCAAGGTGGATGGTTCAGAGAAAAGAACCGATGAGACCTTCTTAGTTTTGAAGGTAACGCAGTACGGGGAAGATGAACACCTGATCGAAATGGACGTCAGGTGTTTTTTTATGGGCAAAGATTTTCTTTGCTTTTGGTGGATTTAACCGAAATTGCCGACCTTGGACGCAAGTTGCGAACAAAACCGGCTAAAGAGGAGCATTGCAATGAGCAATCAACTAACAATTAAAGGGCAAGTCACAATTCCAAAGGAAATTCGTGAGCATCTCGGTCTTCAATCAGGAAGAAGTGCTGTCGAATTTGTGATCTCTAAAGACGGAAATGTCTACCTAGAAAAGGCGCAAAGTAAACACGCCGTGGCTGAAGCCAATCCCGAGTTTTGCAAACATTTGCTCGGGCTCCTTGCCGGGCAAGTGATTTAGTTTGAGCGCGCTTACTGCACTCGAGCATCCAAATGCAAAAGAAGTGTTTTGGCTAAGACGCTTAAAAGGCGATTGGATTCGGCTTTATCTTTTCCTACGACAGAAAAGAGCACAGTCGGGATGTGATTGGCTTCAAAGCCAGCGAAATCCGAATCGATAAACCGCGTGCTCACAAAGCTATCTTTTGGGGCTTCTGTGCCAAGGGCTACCGTCCAGTCGCTTAAGATAGAAAGGCTATCGGGGTTTCCAGCAAAGGGAAGCTGCGCCTTGTTTTTGGGTAAAAGAAGCGTCACCGTTGCTTTTCCTTTTGCTGAAGGAATCGAACGGTTAAAGCTTTTGAGTTCTTTAAGAGCGGTTGTGACAAGCGCTTCATTTCTCTCAGAAAGTGCAGCTCGACTTCGAGAGGCCACTGTCACAGAAAAGCGGCACGTGTTACGCACAGAAGAGAGATAGGATTTTTCGCAGGCAATGGGGCTAATGTCAGTTTTAGCCCAGGGCGTTTGTTTGTCGTTTTCCCAACTGTGACGCAAGGCCTGTATGGCCTGCGTGATTTTGCGGCTTGCATCGCTTGCGGCATTCGTATCTTTCTTTAACCAACTCCAAGCTTTATCGCGGATGACGAATTCTGTTGTTTCTTTACCAAGAAAGTTCACATAGGCTTTGTTACTTTCGCCCTCAAGCACAATGCGTGAGGCAAAGGGAGAACGAGCGGGATTTTTCCCGAGTAACTCTTTTGTTGAGCGACTTGTGGGGTCGGTCTGCGCACAGACCCAAAGCCCTTTTTCTGTTTCAATGTGAAAGGCCTGAAGGAGCTTGGCTAGACCGAAAGCAGCCGCCGTTGTTTTCGCGTCACTTAATCTAGTACTGAGTAACACGGGCCTAATTTTCTTTTTCGCTGGGTGCTTACTTTGTAAAACAACACAGACGGAGTGCTTTAGTTTTCGCTCAAAGCGAGGAGTGGATTGATCGGAAATGAGGTCAAAGGCTTCAAATCCTTCTGTGAGTAAAAGGCGACGAAACTCGGGTAGCGCGTCACTTCCTTTTTTCGGAAGAGACGCGATTTCTTTTTCTCGAGCTTTCGTTTCGTTGTGAAAACTAGCAGACGCTAAGCGCTCAAGGAGAGTCGCGCCTTCTGTAGCCGATTCAATGAAAGAAAGCGTCCGAGCCTTTTCTTCACTAAAAGGGAAAAGAGAGGCCGCACCACTTAAGCGACTTTCAATCGCATAGCACGTACTGCCAAGCAGGAAGGCAAGGCTAGCAAAAGCGTAAGTGACTTTCGTGCGATTCAATTGAGCATTGCCTTTAAAGAGGAAGATGGCCCATCGACCAAAACCGTGAGTTCAAAAAGAGCACTCAAACGATCTCCGACGCGAAGCACCTCTCTTGCAAGTAACGTTTCTGGAATAAAAAGCGTAAATGCTGCAGACCCATAGTCGCGCGAAATAAACGCATCCACTGTAACGCGAGCAAAAGCGACAGAGAAGACCTCTGTGTAGTTTCTTTCAACAGTACGAATCGTTGAATCAACGCGATAGAGCGCCTGCTCGGCATCCTCGGCTGTAATGCCAACGATGTTTTCAATTTCAGCGTGCTGATGGCGAAGCTTCTGAATATGTTCAATCACATCCTTTGGCATCGCCTCATAGGGGTTCGTGCCAAATTTTGCCTCTTGCACGAGTCCATAAAGCGTTCCTTGATAGCGCACGTTTGTTCGATAGGTGCCCTTTAAGCAAGGCCACAACGGGTCGAATGCACGGAATTTTCGTGCAGGCCCCGCTTCATCGGAAAAGGGCGTGATTTCAAGTACGCCGCAGTTGTAACTCGGTTCTTCGGAGGCGCCCGTAAGATAAAACGTCACAGGCGACCCTCCATGGAAAGCCGGGTAAACTGAAGGCATATTCCAGTAAGCACTGCGATAGTCTTCTTCGACGCCTTTGGCGTAAAGAAGAATCGAGCGATTGAAAGTCAAAATGCCTTCTGGCACACCATAGCCATAAAGTGCATTTCTGGAAGGTGCTTTCCCAAAATCATTTTTCTCAGGCTCTAAATACACGGGTTCTGAATTATCGACAATAAAGGAAATAGACTGTCTTACTTTCTCGGTCGGAGCCTCTTTATACGTGCTATCGAGCGCCTGCAAAAAAGGAACGTGGAAAAGTAACGGCGCCGGTAAAAGAGGGGAGGCAATCTTTTTTATTGAGACGCTGTCAGCGGGCTTTTTGATTCCCAATTCTTTCCAGAGTTCGATAAATTGCAGTTGAGACCTTTCTTCGAGACCAAGACGCTTTTCGAGTTTTTCACGAAGTCTCTTGGCCTCATAGTCGTGAAGCGTGTTTTCCGTTTCTCGAAAGAGCAAATAGGCGAGAGACCTTGCCTTCGGATTGTCAGAGTCTCCGTATTGGTAATAAAGACCCAAGAGCACCAAGGCATAAGGAATTCCCGTTGCAGCAAAGGCTTTAAAGCTAGCTTCCTTATCGGCCTCTGGCATCGTGAAGAACTCTTCGTGAAAGCGACTAAATCCAGCGAGCCAGTAGCTTGCCGGATCAATGCCGTTACGCAGTGCTCCCTCTAAAACGATTTGGGCGATTTCTAGGCTTTGCGTGATGCCGAGCCCTAAAGCATGGGCTTTTGCAAGAAGGAAATTAGCTTCTGTCACGCCGTGCGCTGCACTTTGCACAAGCCACGCGGTTTCAGCAATTCCTTCGACGCTTTCTCCTTGACGAAGCGGGAAGGTCTGATTGGCTTTGTAGTATTGAAGTTGCGCCTGTGGATCATCGAATTCGCTAGCGAGGATTCTTAAAAGCTCAATCTTGATATCTTCAGGAACAAAATCCTCGCCCGCTTTCGTGAGCGCTAAAAATCGCAAGGCAGGAAGGTAATTTTGGATAGCTGCCTTGGCGATTCTGTGAGTCGCTTTAATACCAGCGGCTTCAAAAAGTTCAGTGCCAAAAATCGTTGATGTTGCAGCTAGCAGCAGGGCAGGAGCCAAATTCAAATTGGCAGCCTTCTCTAAAAGAGAACGCCGTAGGCGTCTAAAGTACTCCGAACGCGGCTTCATCGTGATGGCACGAAAGAGTTCTGCTGTGCCAGGAACTGTGAGCGGAACTGTACAAAAGAAGCGCTTTGCCGCAAGGGGATTTTCATTGCGAAAGAGCATGGCGTGAAGCATCAGGTCATGCAAGTCTTCGACAAATTCTCCGACAATGTAAAAGCCCTCGAATGTGAGTTTATCTCCTCGTTTAAGAGGCTCTTTCGGCAAGTATTTTTTGGCAATTGTGACTAGGAGGGGCCCCACCGCTGTCGAGCATTTGAGCGTGACAAAATCGATTCCAGCGGCAATATCGGCTTTGTCCACCTTTTGATACTTCGCTTTCAGTGTGACAAAGGGAAAATTCGCATCCGATGTTGGTCGAGTGCGCTTATCTGTTTCCTCTGTAACTTTGACCGATTTCGCCCAGAATGAAAGCTCAATCGTGTATTTCGTGCGGGTTTTAAGGCGCGTTGCTTGCATGGCCCAAAGCGAATGAAGCGCGCGAATTTTTCCTTTGTACCCTTCAAGAGCGAGATCGACGACAGCCCAATCCAATCTTTTGGAAACATCGACGTGGGTAATTTCGCCGACTTTTGTAATTGGGCGAGAAAGATAAGGAACAATGGCCGCAAGTTCGAGTTCTTTATAGGGGAAATCTGTGATGCAGTTACGAATGATATTAAGGCGCGAGCGCTTCGTGTCTTGAATCATTCGTGGATTTAAACGCGCCAAGGGCCGCAGTGAAAGATCAGAAAGCCTCTGGTAGCCGTCATAAGGACTAAAGGAAATCTTGTCATCGACGTTTTGTGAAAACGCCGAAGGAATCCCCGGAATGCGAGACGGAGGCATCAACGTGAGCATGTCGTAAAAGGGAAATCCCTGAATGCGACTTGCGTGAGCACCGGCAAAAAGAACACCCACCTTCGGCAATTCGTAGGGAGCGATTCGAACGACGGCATTAAGAGGCATCGCTTTTGTAGGCTTTCGAATTTTGATTTTGTAGAAAGGCGGCGCTTTCGTTTCTCCGAGCGGATGACGCATGTTTTCAATTGCTAAATCGACAAGGCGATTTAGGGGGCGATTGGCGTTATCGGTTTTTGAACTTTCGGATCGGTATAGGCCATCGATGTGTTGTAAGAAGCGATAAAAAAGAAGGTCGCGTCCTTCACGCCTTAAAAAGGGGGAATCAAAGTGCTCGCGAACGATGGCTGCAACATTGGATTTCGAAAAATCGTCGTAAATCCAATTGGCAACTTTTTTGTTTTGAATTTTGATAAGCGGCTTTTCTATATGAGCGAAGTACCCGGCCTCGGCGATAAGGCGAGCAAGAAAGCCCTTTTTCTCTACGCCATCGAGCGCAATGTAAAGCGTTTGCTCCTTGTGCCGATAAATCGAGTAGGGCGGCAAGTAGGCCGTGTAGATCAGTTCGCGAATTGCGTCAGGAAAAGCTTCGCGCGAAGCATAAAGCGAAACATGCGGATCTTTAAGAAAGCGGGAAGCTTCTTTTTCGCCTAAGAGCTTAGAGAGCTTTTGCTTTAATTTTTCGTAATTTTTCTTGAAGCTCTGGCTCGAGGTGACAAGTTCGTATCCCGGGATGTTCGAAAGAGTGCAGGACATAGAGAGAATCGCTTATATGCAAAGGTGCAAATGAACGGCAAAACGCTGTAAAGTAAGAGTTACAAAATGAACACAAGTAATTATGGAGTAGTTTTATGAGAATTGTTCGCGTTGGTCTAGCTGGTCTTGGAACCGTGGGGCTTGGGACCTATCGAGTTTTGACAGAAAATGCGAATCTTATTTCGGCTCGAAGCGGCGTGAAAATTGAAGTTGCTAAGGCCGTTGTCCGCAATGTCGAGAAGGCGCGGGAAAAAACAGGTGGGGCTCTTGAAATCGCTAGCGACTTCTCATCCATTTTGGATGACCCAACAATCGATATCGCAGTCGAGCTAATGGGCGGCATTGAAGCGGCGCGAACATTTGTGCTCAAAGCCATTGAGCGCGGTAAACACGTTGTCACAGCGAACAAACACCTCATTGCAACGCACGGCGAGGAAATTCTTCGTGCCGCTCAAACTCGGGGCGTGGCTGTAGCCTATGAGGCTGCCGTTGCTGGGGGCATTCCTATTATCAAAGCCTTGCGCGAGGGGTTAGTTGGCGACGAGATTGAATCGGTTTCTGGCATTCTTAACGGAACCTGCAACTACATCATGACAAAGATGCTCGGAGGAAGCTCCTACAAGGAGACACTTTCCGAAGCGCAAAAATTAGGCTACGCCGAGGCCGATCCCACCTTTGACGTGGAAGGTATCGATACAGCGCACAAGATTACGATTCTTTCGGCTCTTGCTTTTGGCACACCGTTTACGTTTGAAGCCGCTCACATCGAGGGGATTTCTTCTGTGACAGCCAAGGACGTTGCAGCCGCTCAACTCGTTCATGCGAAAGTGAAACTCGTTGCTCAAGCCAAGAAGACAGAAGCGGGAATCGAAATGAGTGTTGCGCCTCGCGTTGTTCGAGATGCCTCGCTCTTTTATAAGATCGATGATGTGATGAATGCCGTTGAGGTTGTCGCAGGCGGTCTCGGCCCAACCTTTTATAGTGGTAGAGGCGCTGGAGAACGTCCAACAGCGTCAGCTGTCGTTTCCGACATTGTCGATATTGCACGCACATTGGACGCAGATTTATCCGAGCGCGTGCCGTTTGCTGGCGTTTGGCCAGAAGCGCGAGAAGCAATCGAATACGTCCCGTACGAAAAACAGAAGAGTGCCTTTGTTGTTCGCGTTAGCGCTAAAGAAAGCCAAAAAGCGCAAGCGACTCTTGCCGCCTGTGGCATTGAAGCGACTCTTAAAGCCCAAGACGAAACGCTTGCTGTCTTTTTCACGAAAGAGACAACTGAGGAAAAAATCAATGAGGCGATTGCTATGCTTCGTCGCGAGTCGACGGCAAGTGAAGAGAATCGTCCCACGAAACTGCACTTATTTGGGGAGTTCTGATTTCAGGAGGGTGCTATGAAATACATTTCAACGAGAGGCCGCGCTCTATCGGTTGACTTCTCTCAGATTGTTCTTGAGGGGTTGGCAAGCGATGGAGGCTTATACGTTCCTGAGACCTACCCGAAGTTTGGCAAGGAAGAACTTTGGGCGTTGCGCAAAAAGCCATACGCAGAAGTTGCTTTTGAGGTTTTAAAGCGCTTTGCAACAGACATCCCCGAAGAGGATTTAAAAAAGATTCTCGAAGCGACCTATCGAGCAGAAGTTTATTGCCACACTCGTGCGGGGTCCGATGCCACACGCATTGCTCCCGTAAGAAAGATGAGTCACGAGCTTTACCTTCTTGAGCTCTCTAACGGCCCCACATTGGCTTTTAAAGACATGGCCATGCAATTTTTAGGTGCGCTTTTTGAGTATCTTTTAGCCCGTAACGGAAAAGAGCTCAATATTCTTGGCGCAACCTCGGGAGATACGGGGTCGGCGGCTGAATATGCGATGCGTTCAAGAAAGGGGATTCGTGTTTTTATGCTAAGTCCCCATGGTCGCATGAGTGACTTTCAACGCGCCCAGATGTATTCGCTATCGGATAAAAACATTTTCAATATCGCCATTGACGGTGTTTTTGATGATTGCCAAGATATTGTGAAAGAAATCGGTCAGGATGCTGCCTTTAAGGCGAAGTATTCGATTGGTACCGTCAATTCCATTAACTGGGCACGCATTGCCGCGCAAGTTGTCTATTACGTCGCAGGCTGGCTTAGCGTAAGCGACTCCGAAGACGAACAGGTCGATGTCACAGTTCCAACAGGCAATTTCGGAAATGTTCTTGCCGCTTGGATTGCTAAGCAAATGGGAGTGCCTTTTTCTCAGATTGTTGTCGCTACCAATGAAAACGATGTGTTAGACGAATTCTTTAACACAGGGGTTTATCGCGTAAGAGACGGCGCTCACACCTATCAGACGAGCTCACCTTCGATGGATATTTCAAAGGCAAGCAACTTCGAGCGCTATATCTTCGATGTGATTGGCAGGAACTCTTTGCGGCTTTGCTCTCTGTGGGAAGAGCTTTCAAGGTCAGGGCGTTTTTCCATCACAGGAGAAGATTTCGAGGCGGTAAAACGCTCGGGATTTGTTTCTGGGAAAAGCCTACACGCCGATCGTCTTTCAACGATTCGCGCAGTCTTAAAAAGCGAGGGTTTCCTCATCGACCCGCACACAGCAGACGCGGTGAAAGTGGCAACGGAAAAGAAGCGTCCTACCGTGAAGATGCTTGTGGCTGAAACGGCGCAAGCTGCGAAGTTTGCTGCCACGATTCAAGAGGCAACAGGAAAGCTTCCGACGATTCCCGCAGGCTTAGAAGATCTTGAAAAGAAGCCGCAGCACGTTGACGTTTTACCAAAAGACGCCGCGCTCGTGAGAAACTATATTTCCGAAAAGCTTGCCGTCTAACTTTTAAGTGTGGGTGCTAATGCTGAAAAGCACCCAACTTAAAAGACAAATCAGATAGTTTCAAATTCTTTGTCGCATCGCCAAGCGGGGTGCGACATTTTGCTTATAGCGCGAAGGGAACATTTCATTAGAATGCGCGCCCGTCTTGCCTTCAAACCTCTTTTTTTTGTCCTAGATAAGAGGTTTTAGTTGGCCGTTGTTTTCGTTATGCAAGCTAATAGCAATACGCCAGAAATTACTTCTTGGGCCCCAGTTATCTGTTTAGCCTTTGCGGCTTTTGTTTTTAACACCTCGGAATTTCTTCCCGTCGGACTGCTACCCGATATCGCTTCGCACTTAGGGGAAACGGTTTCGTTTACGGGCCTCATTATTACGGGTTACGCTTGGGTTGTTGCCATTGTTTCGTTGCCGCTAACTGCGCTAACCGCACGCATTGAGCGTCGCAAGTTGCTGCTCTTTTTAATTTTCTTTTTTGCCTGCGCTCACATCGTTGTTTATTGGGTCAACACGTTTACCTCTCTGTTGGCGGCTCGCGTTATTGTTGCGCTTACACACTCGATTTTCTGGGCCATTATGACCCCATTGGCCGCCCGGATGGCGCCGCGCGGGAAATACGCAGTCGGGCTTGCCGCTGTGATGGGAGGCTCGATTGTCGCCACCGTTTTGGGTGTCCCAATTGGCACTAAACTCGGACAGATGACAAGTTGGCAAGAGACGTTTGTTCTCATTGGCATCATCGCATTTGTTTTAATGCTTTGCATTGCAAAGTTCTTGCCGCAGTGTCCTGCAACCACCGCTGGCTCCTTAAAGAGCCTTCCGATGCTTTTAAAGCGCCCAGCGCTTGTGCAGCTGTACTTTGTCACTGTCATCACGGTCCTTGGTCACTTTACGGCCTATAGCTTTATTTCGCCGATTCTTCAGAAAGTTGGAGGTTTTGATCCATCGGCTGTTGTCATTTTCCTTTTTGTCTTTGGTATTTCGGGCATTGTGGGGACGGTGATTACAACACGCTTTGTCGATCAACACATTTCTCCTGTGATGATTGGGGCGCTTTCCTTAATTGCCTGTGGCATCTTCTCGATTTACTTTGCGCGTGGTTCGTATGTGTTTACAACAGCCGTTCTCTTTTTCTGGGGCGCAGCAATGACTTCAGTGATGCTGGCGTTTCACTCGCTACTGATTCGTATTGCGCCCGATGCGACAGACATTGCCACATCCATTTACTCAGGAATCTTTAACGTGGGAATCGGAGGCGGAGCCTTCTTAGGAAGTATTCTTTCCGAGAGGTTTGGCTTTGCTTATCTTTCGCTCGTTGGGTGCTCTCTTGTTGTTCTTACGGCAAGCCTTTGCATTTTCTTTTATGTGAAAACGGGGTGCGCCATTTATGGCTTTAAGACAACGAAGAGTCGTTAAGAGTTTTGGGCTGCCTTAAAAAGGCGTTACCAATTTTGCTAGAGTACGCGCACTTTTTCTTTGGAATCTAGGCAATGACAATTCTTCTCATGAAATTAATCGGGGCGCCGCTCTTTCTTGTGCTCGCCACTCTCGCGGCTCGCCGTTGGGGAGAAACTGTCGGGGGTCTGATTATTGCATTGCCGTGTGTTTCGGGGCCGATTTCAGTTTTCCTTGCGATTGAAAATGGGGCGGCCTTTGCTGTGAATTCGGGCTACGGGTCGCTCGCGGGAACAACAGCGCTCACGTTTTTCGGAATGACCTATGCTCTTGTTTGTCCGAAGGGGCGAATCCTAGCAGTTGTCCTCGGGCTTTCTGCTTTCACAATCGTTTCTTTTCTCGTAGCAAAACTCAGTTTGTCTCTTTGGCCTCTTTTTATTTTGACGGCCTTTTGTATCGTCTTTTTTGGATGGAAATTACCGATTTCCAAAAGCGATGGCGCAAAAGCTGCTCCCGTGAAGCATGACCTTTTATTGCGTGCGCTTTTTATGGTCACGTTAACGCTAGTTGTGACGCTTTCTGCTCCCTACATTGGACCTGCGGCTAGCGGCATTCTTTCATCTCTGCCCTTAATGGCGCTTACGATGGCGCTTTTCGCGCAGCGTGGCGGGAAAAATGCTTCTGAAGCGCAAAAGGTGATGAAAGGACTCGTAAGCGGCCTATTGAGTACGGCAGTCTTCTATCTTGTTTTACCGTACGTCTTACACGATGGTGCACTTTTCTTAGGCTACACAGAGGCTGTTGTTGCGAGCCTACTGACGCAGTGCGTCGTGCTTCTTTTCATGCGCCATAAGCACCTTTTCTAGGGCCTCGTTTTCGCAGAGAAAAAGCGTTTTAGAGATTCTTCTTAAATGGGGGCGAGCCCACAAAAATCCAAGTGGGATTTCCCACAATAGTGCTTTCCGTCATGGACTCCCATATAGGCTCTAAGAGGGAAGGAATTGAAAGCCTTCCAAGAGAGTTTTAAGGAGAGTAACTATGACAAACAGACTTCCGCAACTTTTTGCTGATACGTTTTTCCCAGCTTTTGTGACAGATCCTTTCGAGGGTGAAGTCTTCCATACCCCGTCGGTTTTTGGTCGTCACGCCGATCGTGTGATGAAGACAGACATTCGTGAAACAGACACGAGCTACGAGCTTGCAATCGATCTTCCTGGCTTTAAGAAAGAAGAGGTCGAGGCAGAACTCAAAGACGGGTATCTCACGATTTCTGCACACAAGGCCGTGGCAAAAGAAGAAAAGAGCACAGAAGGACGCGTGATTCGTTCTGAACGTACAACAGGTGCCTGCTCACGTAGCTTCTACGTTGGTAAGGAAGTGAAAGAAGGCGAGTGCAAAGCAAGTTTCGAAGACGGAGTCTTGCACGTGACGGTTCCGAAGGTAAACGAGAACGCTACACCCGCACGCCGTCTCATTAACATCGGATAACGGATTCGAACCTCTCGCAAAGCACGACGATTCGCGAGGGAATTAACTCTAAGCCCAAGGCCAACCACTTTGGGCTTTTTCGTATCTACGTAGGGCAAGAACTGCGGTTTTGAGACAAAAAAACTCGGAACTAAACCGAGCTTTTGCTTTCGAGTGACTTTAGACTAAATCCATAAGGCACTGAAAATAAAAGAATAAATGGTGCCGGTGAGAGGAATCGAACCACCGACCTTCGCATTACGAATGCGCTGCTCTACCAGCTGAGCTACACCGGCAACCAAAGTCTTCACGTATTGCTTTGCGTGAAGGAGCGCATTGTATCGGAAAGCGTTTGAAAAAAGCAATACCCAAAAAAGCCTCGCCAAGAGCGGGAAGAGGCTAAAAACCCCTTAAAAAGTTTGAATTTTTAGTTTTACGCAGTTAGAATCCAAGCCTTTCTAATCCTTGCCACACCGAAATAGACGCTCGGGTGGTTTTTTCCGTAAGGAGGAATAATGCGTCACTATGAATTGTGCGTCATCGTGCACCCGGATCAGTCCGAACAAGTGCCCTCGATGATCGATCGTTATAAGAGCCTCATTCTTGAGCAGGGCGGCAAAGTCCATCGCGTTGAGAATTGGGGTCGTCGTCAACTCGCCTACCCGATTGATAAGCTCGTTAAGGCACACTATGTGCTTTTAAACATTGAGTGCACGAGCGAAACATTGGCAGAAATTGAAAATGGTTTCCGTTTTAACGATGCCATTTTGCGTCACCTCACAGTCAAGATGAAGAAGGCCCCCACAGGAGCCTCTGTCATGATGAAGGCTGTTGAAAAGGAAGAGGCTCGTAAGTCTCAGGCTGCTCCTGAAGCCGCAAGCGAAGAAGCACCTCAAGAGGAAGTTGCCTCTGAGACCGTAGCTGAGTAAAGGACATCGAGCGACTGATTGGTAACGTGGGAGAAACGAATAACACAATCCAAATGAGTGCGGTACTGCTTGAAAAAAATGCGTTGCGTTTTACTCCAGCAGGAATTGCAGTCTTAGAAGGAAAGTTCCGGCACGAAAGTGAAGTTTATGAGGCTGGGGCGATGAGAAAACTTGAATTTGACTTTTTCGCCGTGGCATTTGCCGATGTAGCGATTCAGTTAGATAAAGTACAAATCCCTTCGAAGGTTAATCTCAGTGGATTTCTTGCTCCTCGTTCGATGAAAACAACAAAATTGGTCGTTCATATCACGGAATTTGAAATTTAGGAGTTGACAAAATGGCTTTTGGTGCAAAAGCAAAGGGTAAACCCCATCGTAGCAACCAACAGAATGCGCTTTTTAAGCGCAAGAAGTTCTGCCGTTTCACGGTCGAACATGTTGAACAAATCGACTACAAGGACATCGAAACCTTGCGCGATTTCATTCAGGACAACGGCAAGATTATGCCCGCTCGTCTTACCGGGACAAAGGCGCACTATCAGCGCCAGCTCGATACGGCCATCAAGCGCGCGCGTTTCCTTGCGCTACTTCCGTACACGGATAACCAGGGGGCTCGATAATCATGCAAGTTATTCTTCTTGAAAAGATTCATCACTTAGGCGAGCTCGGTGCCATCGTTAAAGTTAAAGATGGTTATGCTCGTAACTTCCTGATCCCACAGGGGCACGCAAAGCGCGCGACAAAGGCGGCTATCGCTGAATTTGAAGCACGCCGTGCAGAACTTGAAAAGGCTCAGGCAGAACGCATTGCTGCGGCTCAGGCTCTTGCCGACAAACTCAATGGTCAGGTCGTTGAGATTGCCAGTAAGGTCGGTGTCGACGGACGCCTCTTCGGATCTGTCACGAACGCCGATATCGCTGAAGCGCTTAATAAGCTTGGCTTTGAAATCAAAAAGAGCCAAGTTCGTACGCCGCTTGGTGCAATTAAGGCCGTTGGTGATTTCACCATCACAATCGGTTTGATGACAGAAATTACTGCCGATATCGTCGTGAAGGTTGTTCCTGAAGCGTAATCGCAGTTTGTTTTAAACTGAAGAAGCCGGCATGAGAGAGATCCCTGCCGGTTTTCTTTTATCCGTTTTCAAGTGCAGATACGCACGAGCCATAGTCACTTCCCAAGACGAATTCGGAATAACTGATCCCGATTCTTCCTAGGGTTTACCCTTACGCCTCTAAGCTAAAACTCAGTAAAAGTCCCTAGTCCATAAGTCTAGGTGTTCGCTTTAAATCAAACTTTCTCAATCTTAGTATTGAGTCTTTGTTATGAGTTTTTTAAATTCGCACTGTCCTTTTTACCAATTCCGGAGGGGAAATTTATGGAAATTGGAATTGACTTTTGGCTAGAACTATTGGTATTGCTAGCTTGCTTGTTCTATGCTGCCCCGCGTGGTGGTTTCACACTCGGTATGATCGGCGGTATAGGTTTGATTATCTTTATCTTCGGCTTCCATATGAAGCCAGGTAAACCACCCGTTGATGTCATTCTCACGATTTTGGCCGTGGTCTGCGCATCAGCAACACTTCAAGCCTGTGGTGGCTTGGATTGCTTACTGCAAATCGCAGAAAAGCTACTTCGTAAACATCCTCGCTATGTTTGCTATTTAGCTCCCTACATTTGCTGGTTCTTGACATTCCTTTGTGGAACGGGTCATACGGTCTACACGATGCTCCCGATTATTTATGACGTCGCTATCAAAAACGGTGTGCGTCCAGAGCGTCCGATGGCAGCATCTACGATTGCTGCTCAGATGGGCGTTATCTGCTCGCCAGCGGCTGTGGCGTTCGTCTCCATGATTGGCTTCATGGAAAAAGGCCACTACCTCATCGCAGGTCAGCCCTTTAACATGTTCCACTTGGGATTCATCGTTTGGCCAGCCGCTATCGTTGGTTTGTTCTGCGTCGGTACATACTCGATGTTCCGCGGTAAAGACCTCGATAAGGATGAGAAGTTCCAGGCTTTGATTGCCGATCCTGAACAAAAGAAATATGTCTACGGTGAAACCACAACGCTTATCGGCGTGAAGTTCGATAAGAAGAATTGGTTTAGCCTCTACATCTTCTTGATTGCTGTGGCTTTAGTCGCCCTCTTAGGCGCTATCCCGTCATTGCGTCCGCTCTTTGGTGCGAAACGTCTTTCGATGACATTGGTCATTCAGATGTTCATGATTTCTGCAGCCTTCGTTATGCTCGTTGTCTGCAAGCCCAAGAAGAAGGTTAGCGTCACACCCGTGTTTATCGCTGGTATGGTTGCTATCGTTTCCGTGTACGGCGTCGCTTGGATGTCCGATACCATGTTCTCGAACCACTTGCCGGCCTTGAAGGCGGAATTAACAGAGTGGGTGAAGACGGCTCCATGGGCCTTCGGTATCGTGCTCTTGCTCGTTTCCAAGTTGGTGAACTCTCAGGCTGCGGCTGTCGCGATTGTCGTGCCGGTTGCCTTGGAAATTGGTACACCTCCTGGAGTCGTGCTTGCGATGGCTTCTGCCGCGTACGGCTACTACATTCTTCCGACTTACCCGTCTGACCTTGCGGCCCTTACGTTCGACCGCTCTGGTACGACACACATTGGTAAGTTCGTGATTAACCACTCGTTCATCGTTCCGGGATTGATCGGTGTGGGTGTCGCCACGTGCTTCGGCTACTTCCTTGGCATGTGCTACGGCTACATCTAATAATTCGCGGTAAATAAGGACAGTCGAGCCCGCCTCCGTTAAAGGATGGCGGGCTTAGCTATTTTTGGGCTTGAAAAACTGAAAAGTTGACGGCTTTGCGTTTTGTCAAAGGGAATCGAAACAAGATTTCCTTTCGCTTTCCATCTAGGTACTATTGCCTAGAGGGAGCAGCAAAGGACCTCTTTCAAAAAAGGAAAACCACTATGAAAAAAACGACAGTTCTTGTTTTGTCCGCTTTAGCCTCAACCGTGCTTGCTTCAAGCGCCTACGCGGGATATCCAATCGGAAAAATGAACCCCAAATTAATCATTGCGCACCGTGGTGCGAGTGCCTATTTGCCAGAGCACACCTTGGAAAGCAAGGCGTTGGCTTTTGCCATGGGCGCTGACTACCTTGAGCAAGATCTTGCGATGACAAAAGACGATAAGCTCGTTGTCATTCACGATCACTTCTTGGATGGTTTAACCGACGTTGATAAGAAGTTCCCAGGGCGCGCTCGTGCCGACGGCCGTTACTACGTGATGGACTTTACGTACGCCGAGTTGCAGACTCTTAACATGACGGAAAACTTCAAGACTGTCGACGGCAAACAAGAAGCCGTTTATCCGAAGCGCTTCCCGCTCTGGAAGAGTCACTTTAAGATTCACACCTTTGAAGATGAAATCGAATTTATTCAGGGCTTGGAAAAGAGTACAGGTCAAAAGGTCGGTATCTATCCGGAAATCAAAGCGCCGTGGCTTCACCATCAGGCCGGAAAAGACATCGCTCTTGAGGCTCTTAAAGTCTTAAAGAAATACGGCTACACAAAGAAAGATTCGCGCATTTACTTCCAGACGTTTGACTATAACGAATTAAAACGCGTCAAGACGGAGTTAATGCCCAAACTTGGTATGGATCTTAAACTTGTGCAGTTAATCGCTTACACCGATTGGCACGAAACCGAAGAGAAAGACGCCACAGGCAAATGGGTTAACTACAGCTACGACTGGATGTTTAAACCTGGCGCGATGAAAGAAATCGCCAAGTACGCCGACGGCGTGGGTCCAGGCTGGTACATGCTCCTTGATGAAGAAGCGAGTAAACCAGGTAAGCTCGTGATGAAGCCGATGGCCAAAGAAATCCATAAGGCCGGTCTCGAGAACCACCCGTACACCATCCGCAAAGACGCTCTCCCGAAGTGCTGCAAGACAGTTGACGAACTCTATGCGGCAATGTTTAAGAAGGGCTATGCCACAGGGCTCTTCACGGACTTCCCAGACCTTGGTGTTCGCTACGTCCAGAAAAACTACAAGAAGACAACAAAGTAAGTCTTTCTGAAAAGTAGAATCGACGACTTGTAAAGTAACGAAGACCCGAATTCCCGAAACGGAGTTCGGGTTTTTCTTTAGACAAAGTTTTTCAAAAAAAAGTGAAAAGTGCTTCGCTAAATCGGCTATAGTAACTTTCCTTTGGTCTAGAAGATAACGCGGGACTTCTTAGGGGCTCGCGATTTGAAAGTTATGACAGATTCGATTCCAGATTTCTCGCTTCCTATAAAAGATGACGCCGTCGCAGCCGTAAGACGCCCCCCACACTCGACCGAGAGTGAACAAAGTATCTTGGGCGGCTTAATGCTCGATACGAATGCTTTTGAGATTGTTTCCGACATTTTGAGCGTGGACGATTTTTATCGGCGTGAGCATCAGATTATCTATGAGGCTATCGAACGGCTTGCGAGTAACGCCAAGCCCGTCGATGCCGTGACGGTTTTAGGGGAGCTGCAAGCGATTGGCAAGGTCCAAGACGTAGGCGGGATGCAGTACTTGGATGCCTTGGTGCATTCGACGCCGTCGGCTGCGAACATTCGCCGCTATGCGGAAATCGTGCGTGAGCGCTCGATTCTTCGTCAATTAATTAGCGCAGGAGATGAAATCGTTTCTTTGGCGTATTCGCCAGAAGCCGCTGACGTCCCGCAACTACTCGATCAGATTCAAACGAAGATTTTTGCTATCGATGAAAATAGCAATCGTGGCAAAAAGGGTTTTGTGCGCTTGCCGGAAGTCGCAGCCGATGTGACAAAGGAAGTGCAGGCGCTTTACGAGCAGCACAGTAACGACGATGTGACGGGACTTCCTACTGGGTTTATGAAGCTCGATCGCATGTTAACGGGCCTTCACCCGAGCGACTTAGTGATTGTCGCAGGGCGCCCTTCGATGGGTAAAACCTCGTTTGCTTTAAATATTGTCGAATATGTGGGTATTGTTTTAAAGCTTCCTGTTGCCATCTTTTCGATGGAAATGAGTGCCGATCAACTTGCTAAGCGCTTTATTAGTTCCACAGGGCGCGTGGATGCGCAAAAGATTCGTCGTGCTCGCTTAGATAACACGGACTGGCAGCGCTTTACCGATGCGGTTGCCGAAATGTCTAAGGCGCCAATTTATATCGACGATTCCTCGGCTCTGACAGTAAACGAAGTCAGAGCTCGCGCACGTCGCTTAGCACGCAAAAGCGGGCCTCTTTCATTGATCGTGGTTGACTACTTGCAGTTAATGTCGGGTGGTTCTCGAGCGGGGTCATCTACCGAGAATCGCGCCACAGAAATTAGTGAAATCTCTCGCGGCTTGAAAAATCTAGCCAAAGAAATGAACGCACCCGTGATTGCGCTTTCGCAGTTAAATCGTGCCGTCGAATCCCGAGGCGACCGCCGTCCGATGATGAGCGATATTCGCGAATCAGGCGCAATCGAGCAAGACGCTGACGTCATCATGTTTATCTACCGCGATGTGGTCTATAACAAAGATTGCGCAGAACCCAATAAGGCAGAAATCATCATCGGTAAACAACGTAATGGTCCGATTGGAACGGTTGCTTTACGCTTTGATGGCGAATTCACACGCTTTGATAATTTAGCTGAAGAGACGGAACTCCCACCCGAGTTACGTAACTAGGAGAGATCTCTGTGATTGAGATGATAACGACGATGGATTGGGCCTCCTTTGGTCTATGGTGGGTTGTGTTTGCTTTAGCGATCATTGGTTTAGCAGGAACCGTGGTTCCGGCAGTCCCTGGGTTGCCGTGTATTTTTGCAGCGTGTTTACTTGCCGCGTGGCTTACCGACTTTCAAGCAATCGGTTTTTTTAAACTCGTGTGCTTAGCCGTCATAACGCTCATTGGCGTGGCCGTTGATTGGCTTGCGCAAGTGTTGGGCGCGAAAAAGACAGGCGCTTCACCCTATGGGATTGCAGGCGCCTTGGTTGGCACTGTGATTGGCCTATTTTTTGGTCTAATTGGAATTCTCTTTTTTCCACTCATTGGCGCAATCGTCGGTGAACTCATTGCCAAAAAGGGACTTTTGGCCGCTAGCGGCGTGGGACTCGGAACGTGGCTTGGGATGCTTGTGGGAGCCGTCGTGAAGGTTGTCTTGGGACTTATTATGATTGGCATCCTCGCTATGAGCCTTATGACTCACTTTAGCGAGGTGCCTAGTGATTTACCCCCCAAGGCCGATACGCCAGAAGAGATGAGCTTTTAGAGCGATTCGCTAGCCCACTGCGCTAAGCGACTCCGCTCTCCACGCTCGAGCGTGATGTGACCAGCGTGAGCCCAGCCCATTAAGCGATCAACGAGATAGGTCAACCCCGAAGAGCCTTCTGTTAAGTAGGGCGTATCGATTTGCGCGATATTCCCGAGGCAAACAATCTTGGTCCCGGGGCCCGCTCGCGTCACAAGCGTTTTCATTTGCTTGGGCGACAGGTTCTGTGCCTCATCGATAATCACGAATTTATTTAAGAACGTGCGGCCTCGCATAAAGCTCATAGACTTAATGCGAATGCGACTCTTAATGATGTCAAGCGTTGCCGCACTTCGCCAATTGCCATTGCTGCGGTCTGTTTTTAGAAGTACTTCCAAATTGTCTTCAAGCGCTCCCATCCACGGCGTCATTTTCTCTTCTTCGGTTCCAGGTAGAAAGCCGATGTCTTCTCCAACGCTCACGGTAGCTCGGGTAAAGACAATCTCCGAGTAGCGATGCTCGTCTAAGGTTTGAGAAAGCGCTGCTGCGAGCGTTAAAAGCGTCTTACCCGTACCCGCAGGTCCCAAGAGAGTCACGAGATCAATCTCAGGGTTGGATAAGAGATTCAGAGCAAAAGACTGCTCTAAGTTTCTTGCGTGAATCCCCCAAAGGGCGTTTTTGGCTTGCGTAAAGTCACGAACCGTGCGAAAGGTGGCTTCTTTGGCGCCGACCTTGGTTACTTGCGCGACAAAACTCGCGTCAGCCGTGTGCACAAATTCATTGACGTGTAGGTTGGCAACAATCGGGCCCCTGATCCGATAGTAGGCGTAGCCATCGGCTTGCCAGCTTTCCAAGTTTTTCCCGTGCTCTTCCCAAAAGGTTTCTGGTAAAAGCGTGCGACCCGAATAAATCAGCTCTGCGTCATCGATTGTCTTATCGTTAAAGTAGTCTTCAGCATTCAGTCCCAAGGCCGCCGCCTTAATCCGCATGTTGATATCTTTACTAACGAGGACAACGTCTTTTGAGGGATTGTCTTTTTGAAGCGCACGCACGACAAGCAATATCGCGTTATCAGCCTTAGCTTGAAGGAAGGTTTCGTCGATGGATTCTGAGGCGCTTTGCGTTTGAAAGAAAAGGCGCCCTGTGGCTTCTTTATTTCCAATGCCATTTAAGGGGCAGCCTTCAGAGATAGCACACGAAGCGGCTTCAATTAAACGATCGATTGAGCGACTGACTTCACGGGCATTGCGTGCAATATCCGTTGTGCCGTTTTTGTGATTGTCTAACTCCTCAAGAGTTGTCATCGGCAAAAAGACGTCGTGCTCTTCAAAGCGAAATAAAGAGGTCGGATCGTGCAGTAGCACGTTTGTGTCCAAAACAAAAAGACAGGGTTTGTCTTTCGGGCGTCGCGAACTGGTGGGACGATTTTCTTTGGGTTTATTCAAAAGCTCTTTTACGGCGACTTTTTGAGCAGAAGTCTTTTTCGCAACGGGTTTTTCTTTCGGTTTTTTCGCAAGGGGCTTCTTTTGTTTTCCCTTATTAGATTCGGAGGCCATAGGAGTAGGCGCCTCTTTTAGGAGGGCGGCAGTCTCTTTTTGCTTTCTTTTTTTCGGAGTTTTCTCGTCTTTTACTTGGACCGTATCGGCCATTTTCTTGGGAGCAGAAGGTAGTGGCATAGGATGCTCCTTAGCTTTGCTTAAGTAATGAAGGGTCCTTTTCAACCGCAGAAAGAATGCCTTTGTAGATTGCGTTGGCAAACTTCTTTTGCTCGGTTTTATTGGTAAGGCGCTTTTCGTCTTTCGGGTTACTGATAAAGGCGGTTTCTACCAAAATCGAGGGCACCCCCTGCGCCTTTAATACGGCAAACTCAGCATACTCAACCGTGGACTTATGTAGGGGACCGAGGCGCGAGAGTTCTTCAAGCACGGCGTCTCCTAATTGGATGCCGTAGCGCAATTTGGTTTCTGCGAGCATGTCGACAACGGTGCTTCGCGCCTCTTTCGCGACTTCGCGAAAATCCATGCCGCCGATTTCATCGGATTTGTTTTGCGTTTGCGCAAGCCACCGTGCCTGTAAAGAGGAAGCACCGTGCGTACTCAATGTAAAAACCGATGAGCCATTGGCTCGAGGCGTTGTCCAGGCATCGGCGTGAATACTCACGAAAAGATGCGCGTGGTGCTTGATGGCTAAAGCGGCGCGTTTATGGAGCGGCAAGAAAACATCGTTTCGGCGCGTGAGATACGCCTTCATCCCTTTTGTCGCGTTGATGCGCGAGGCAAGCTGCGTCGCTATGGCAAGAACGACGGTTTTTTCTTTGGTTTTGTTGCGACCAACGGCGCCTGGATCAGCGCCCCCGTGCCCTGCGTCAACAACAACGACGAGCGTTTCCTGAGTTTTCTTTTTTGTCGTCGCTTTTGGCTTTTGTGGCGCAGGTTTGACGACTTCTTTTTTGGGAGCTGGTTTTGGTTCTTCTTTGAGAATTGCTTCGAGCGGGTCGTGAATCGGAGCGGCGGCAACGAGCGCTGGGTTATTTAGCGTCACTGTCAAGCGCTTTGTCGCACCCACGGTGGGGCTTTTTGCGTCAGCATTGACTTTTTCGGCCAAGTCAATCACAAGGCGAACGGTGTTTTCTTTAAATTGCCCGACGCGCAGAGCTCGCGCAAAGCGCTTGTCGACTTTAACGCTTGCGACAGTCGCTTTGAGTGACTCAGTAAGAGCCATCGGTTCAAGGTCAATCACAAAACGGCGATTTTCAGAAAAGCCTAAGTAATAGGTGCGATAGCGCACATCGGAAGCGATGTCGATCGTGAGAGTGAGGTTTCCCGCAGAATCCTTTGAGCTAAAGCGAATGGGACTAACTCCTGGGGCGGCAAGAAGAGGCGTGGCTGTTGCCAAACCCAAACCCACACTAGAAAAAATCAAAAGGCGTCGTGAGGTATTCATACGTGGCCCTTTTTTAGGGTTTCAATCATTTTAACGCCCGTTTCAGAGCTGCCAACGAGTAAGGCCTCACGCGTGAGGCCATCGATTGTTAACGTCATCTCAAGGTCGGCCGCGGGTAAAAAGCCAAGAGCCTTATTGCTCCATTCTGTGACGCAAATAGCGCCTGGCCCAAAAAGATCACGAAAACCCGCTTCTTCAAACTCAACGGGACTTTCGAAGCGATAGAAATCAAAGTGACGTAGGGTGATACCCCCAAGAACGCTATATTCGTTTAAAAGCTCAAAGGTGGGGCTTTTCACGCGCCCGGTAAAGCCCATGGCACGCAAGAGAGCTCGCGTAAATGTGGTTTTCCCTGCGCCCAAATCTCCCGTTAATCGGAGATTAAAGCCCGAAAGCGAAATGGGCTCTTTCAGTTCTTCTAGGACTCTCGCAAAACGAGCCGCAAGCGCGTTGGTTTGCTCTTCGTCTTCTAAACGAAGGGCAATCGTATTTTGGGAATCAAAAACATTTGACATGCTCGAAGTTTAGAGGATTTACTCGGGCGCTGTCGTCAGTGAGAATCCGTGTGAAGAACTGTGAAGTTTCTTCTTGCGGAGTCGCTCGATAAATTCTCTTTATCGGCGGGCGAACCTAGGGAAAGTACTTACTTGGGTTTTACGCGTTTTTTTACACGAAAAAAACACTTAAAAATCAAAAATAGGCTTTTCTGCAGCCCACAAGATGTTGTGATTGTTGCGCTATCGCACCACAATATCAAGGATTTTCGTGGTTGATTTTCAAAAAGGGTTTTGCTAGGGTACGCCTCTGTCAGACCCTCAAAGAGGTAGGGAGTTTTTCCCTCGAGATTTATTCCTAAGGGCAAAAGGAGAAAAAGAACAATGTCCTGTACACCGAAGCACCTAATTAAGCGCGACGGATCGATTAAAGATTTCGATCCGATCAAGATTCAAAACGCCATCGAAAAGGCGGGTAAAGCCACGGGAGAATTTGGAGCCGCGATTGCCGCTGAAATCACCGAAAGCCGCGTGATGCCCAAACTTTGCGCCCTTAACGTGATGACGCCCCATATCGAACAGGTGCAGGACGCCGTCGAACAAGCGCTTTTTGAGGCGGGATTTTTCACAACGCTTCGCGCCTACATCGTTTATCGCGAACAGCGCGCTAAGACCCGTGATGCGAAAAAGACGTGGATCAATGTCGAAAGCTCGATTAACGAATACCTCGATCAAAGCGACTGGCGCGTGAACGCCAATGCCAATCAGGGCTATAGCTTAGGCGGCATGATTTTGAATGTCTCAGGTAAAGTCGTTGCCAACTACTGGTTAAATTTCGTTTACCCCTCTGAGGTGGGTAAGTGCCACCGCGAAGCCGATTTCCACATCCATGATTTGGATATGTTATCGGGCTACTGCGCAGGGTGGTCTTTGAGAACTGTGCTCACAGAGGGCTTTAATGGCGTACCTGGAAAAGTTGAAGCCGCTGCTCCCAAGCACCTCTCTTCTGCATGCGGACAGATTGTGAACTTCTTAGGCACGATGCAAAACGAATGGGCGGGCGCTCAGGCTTTCTCCTCGTTTGATACCTACATGGCTCCCTTTATTCGCAAGGACAACGTCCCCTATAGCGAAGTTGTTCAGTGCATTCAGGAAATGATTTATAACTTGAATGTCCCGAGCCGCTGGGGTACGCAGACTCCGTTTACGAACTTAACGTTCGATTGGACCTGCCCGCAAGATTTAAAACCGCAGCATCCGATTATCGGTGGCGTTGAAATGCCCTTTACCTATGGGGATTTGCAGCCTGAGATGGACATGATCAATCGTGCCTATATCGAGGTGATGACCCGAGGCGACAGCAAGGGCCGTGTTTTCACGTTCCCGATTCCGACCTACAACATCACGCCTGACTTTGATTGGGAAGGCCCGAACGTCAAACTCTTATTTGATATGACAGCGCGTTATGGGTTGCCGTACTTCCAGAACTTTATTAATTCGGAATTAAAGCCCAACATGATTCGCTCGATGTGCTGCCGCTTGCAGCTTGACTTGCGTGAACTCTTAAAGCGCGGCAATGGACTTTTTGGTTCTGCTGAGCAAACGGGTAGCTTGGGTGTTGTCACGATTAACTGTGCTCGTTTGGGTTACCTCTATCCAGGAGACAAGGCCGCTCTTTATGCGCGCCTTGACCACCTCTTAGATCTCGCCAAAGAATCTCTCGAAATTAAGCGTAAAGTCATTCAGCGCCATATTGATCAAGGTCTTTTCCCGTACACCAAGCGCTACCTTGGCACACTGCGCAATCACTTCTCCACCATTGGTGTCAACGGCATCAATGAGATGATTCGTAACTTCACGGGCGACAGAATCAATATCGCTAGCGACGAAGGCCACGCGATGGCTATCGAATTCCTCGATCACGTGCGTGAACGGCTCGTGCAGTTCCAGAGTGAAACAGACCACATGTATAACTTGGAGGCGACACCGGCTGAAGGAACAACGTATCGCTTCGCAAAAGAAGACCGTAAGCGCTTCCCTGGAATCATTCAGGCTGGCACACCGCAGAACCCGTACTACACGAATTCGTCTCAGCTTCCCGTGGGCTTCACGGACGACCCGTTTGAAGCCCTTGAGATGCAAGAAGACTTACAAAAGAAGTACACGGGAGGCACCGTGCTTCACCTTTACATGAACGAAGCGATTAGCACGGCTGAGGCTTGCCGCGACTTGGTGCGTAAGACGCTCACACGCTTCCGCTTGCCGTACATCACCGTGACCCCGACCTTCTCGATTTGCCCGAAACACGGCTATCTCTCGGGTCGTCACGATTTCTGCCCGAAGTGCGATGCAGAACTCATTGCTCGCAAGAAGGCGCGCCAGGCGCGAGAAGCCGCCAAGAGCGCTTAAGGATGAAAAGAACATTCCTTTGAGTTTGATTAAGGAGTTAGAAAAATGACTGAAGAAAAGAAAACTGAAGAAATCACATTAAAAGATAGTGAACGTCAACCTTGCGAAGTTTGGACCCGCGTCATGGGCTACCACCGCCCCGTGCAGTCCTTTAACATCGGCAAGAAAGGCGAATTTAACGAACGCAAGTACTTCGTTGAAAGTAAGTGCGGCTTAAATAAGTGCGCCTAACGCAAGCTTAAAAAAGTAAAACGCACAATGGCGAAAACGATTGCCATTCATAACGCCGGGGATGTCCCCGGCGTCGCTATCAAGAGTGCCGATGATCTCTGTATTGCGGCGATTACGCCTTTTACGACGATTGATTTCCCAGGGCTCTTAAGCGCTGTCGTCTTTATCCAGGGTTGCCCTTGGCGGTGCCCGTATTGCCAAAACGCTTGGATGCAGTCGCGCGAGAGAGTTTCGGGAGCTGAAATCATCACCTGGGATTCCGTGCGAACGCTATTAAAAAAGCGTCGTGGGCTCCTTGATGGCGTGGTTTTTTCCGGTGGCGAACCCTGTATGGATTCAGCGCTACCTGCGGCGATGCAGGAAGTGAAGACACTCGGCATGAAAGTGGGGCTACATACGTCAGGGGCCTATCCGCGGCACTTAAAAGAGGTGTTGCCACTTCTTGATTGGGTAGGACTCGACGTGAAGGGGCCTCCTGAGACTCCAGAAGTTTTCGATCACGCAGCAGGAAGAGAAAAGGCACACGCCTCTTTTTTAGAAAGCTTTGAAGCAATCAAAGAAGCGGGCGTTACCTACGAAGCGCGTACCACTGCACATCCAGATTTATTGAGTGCTGAGGATATTTTGAGTGCGGCTTTGTGGCTAAAAAAGAATGGATGCACGACGTATGCTCTGCAGATTTATCGTGCTCCACCTGGCGTTAAACCGACGCTTGCTGCTGTCGGCTCTGACTATCCTGGTGAAGAACTCGTTGGCCAATTAAAAGCGCTTTTCCCAAGCTTCACATTGCGCCGCGGTTAATTCTTTTCAAAGTGCATAAGGCGCAGTGCCCACGCCACAACGAGTAAACACACACCGGTATCGGCAAAGACTGCCATCCACATCGTGGCGTATCCCGTGATTGCGGCAAGAGCAAAAAGAGCTTTTACGCCCAAGGCGAACGTGATGTTTTGTGCAATTGTGCGGTGAGTGGCTTGAGATAGGCGCTTAAGCCACGCAACGCGACCAATATCGTCATTCATCAAAACGACGTCAGCGGATTCAATCGCCGTATCCGTTCCCATGGCGCCCATTGCAATACCTAAGCGGGCACGAGCCAGGGCTGGCGCATCATTAATACCGTCGCCGATCATCGCTGTGGGTGCCTTTGCATCCAATTGAGAGATGATGCTTAATTTATCTTGCGGAAGAAGTTTGGCGCGAACGTTCGTAATTCCTGCAAAGTGCGCAATCGCGGCAGCACTTTTTTCATTGTCTCCCGTTAGGAGCCACACGTCGACTCCTTCTTTTTTCAATTGTTCAATGCTTTTGTCAACTCCTGCTTTAGGAGTGTCGCTAAAGGCAAAGACGGCAATCGCACCAAAGAGATCGCTTAAAGCAAGCGCTGTGTGGCCTTCTTGTTCGAAGGCATCAAATGCAGCATTCGCTTCGGCGCTTAGGAGGTGATTTTCTTTAAGCCAAGAGCGATTCGTCAGATGCATCATCGCTCCGTGAACGCGTGCCTCAACCCCATAACCAGGTAGGTTATGAAGGTCATTGGCTTTTGGAATCGAAAGAGCTGCGTCGCACGCTTTGGCAAGTGCTTGGCTTAGCGGGTGTTTGTTGGCTTTCGCTAAGGCGGCTGCGGCAATCCAGGCTTGCGTTGCATCGTTTTTTCCTAAAACACGAATCGCTTTAAAGACGGGCTTTCCAACCGTAAGCGTTCCCGTCTTATCAAAGACAGCGGTTTTAAGCGTCGCTGCGGCCTCCATCGGGACGCTACCGCGAACGAAGACGCCGTTTCGGCTTGCGACAGTCATCGCAGCTAAAAGCGCGACAGGCGTGGAAATCACGAGTGCGCACGGGCAACCGATGACAAGCAACACAAGCGAGCGATAGACCGTTTCTTTATCAAAAACGCCAGTGACTAGAACTGTGCCGATTCCTAAGAGGAGACTTGCTGCAAAAATCGCAGGCGTGTAGTAGCGCGCAAAGCGATCGATAAAGCGCTCGATTTTGGCTTTCTTTTGCTGCGCTGATTCAATGGCGCGCGTAATGCGAGCGGCAGTTGAGTCGCTTGCGGCGCATGTGGCGCGAATCGTAAGAGTCCCATCGAGCGCAATGGTTCCTGAGCGAACGTCCGAACCTTTAAGAGCCGTTTCTGGAATCGATTCCCCAGTAAGGCTTGAAACATCAATAGCGCTTACGCCGTCGATAACAACGCCATCTGCAACAAGCATTTGGCCTGGAGCAGCACGATAGACAGTCCCAATTTGAATCGATTCGGCGCCCGTTTTAATCCAAGTGCCATTGACGAGAACCTCGATGACGCTCGGGGCCTTTTCCAAGAGGTTGCGAATGCTTTTTTGCGCATTAGCTAGTGTGCGATCTTCGATTTCTTCACCAATCTCATAGAGCACCATCACCATAGCCGCTTCGGGGTACTGTCCGATAATGAGGGCACCAAAGACAGCAACTGCCATCAAGGTGTTCATATTGAATCTGAGGTGAAGTAAATTAATCGCTCCGCGCCAAAGGGTCTTAATGCCGCTTAAACCAATGGCAATAAGAGAAAGAGCGAGGATTACTTCTTCTGAAGATGTTCCGCGAATTTCTAAGAATTCACTGACTCCGGCGAAAACGAATGCCACAAGAAGAATAAGAATGTGTTTGAAATTACTTTTCTCTGGCGTCGTTGCGATTTTCTTTTTTTGAGATTGGGCTTTTCCAGGTAAACCAATCTTTTCAAGTTTAGCTAAGAGCGTTGTTTCATCGGCACCGATTTCTTTGGCGATAAAGCGCACCGTGCGATGCGCCATATCAAAACTCATAATTGCAAAGGAGTCGTCCTTTTCAAAAGCAGCTTCAATTTGAGCGCGCTCCACGGGGCAATCCATCTCTTCGACGTAAATGAGAAATTCTTTCGCGATTTTGGCGTTCTCTTTGAGGCGTTTTGCGGGGAAGCCTGCTTTTTCCAACGTTTGAAAAAGCTCCTTTTCGTTAGCGGTATCGGTTAACACTTCAAACATCATTTCGCGATTCATGCAATTGCTTGAATGAATCCGAAAGTCTTTATTGTCTTTAAAGAGAGCTTCGATTTCAGAGACTTCAACGGCGCAATCCATCGCGTCAATCTTTAGCCGTAAAAGTTCGTTTTTAGCCATAGGAACACCTTTTGCGTTAACCTAAAAATCTTCTCAAAGTGGATTTAAAACCCTGAAGTTGCTACAGTGTCAAGCCTTGAAAAAAGATTTCAATTGAAAGTGGGTAAGCAATGCGTATTGGAGAACTTGCGAGTCGAAGCGGCGTGCGTGTTGAGGCAATTCGTTTCTATGAAAAAGAAGGCCTTCTTTCAGCCCCAGCGCGCTTAGAAAACAATTACCGCGCGTATACGCACAAGCACTTGGATGAGTTAAATTTCATTTGTCACTGTAGGACTCTTGATATGTCGCTCACGGATATCAAGACACTTTTGCATTCGGATGCGACAGACGCCGCGCAGGCCGCTCTTGTTCATGGTCTGATTCAAAAGCAGGTGAAGCTTGTTGATGAGAGAATTGCGAATTTAAAGGCTCTCAAGCACCACTTAAAAGCACTTGCCTCACGCTGCTCAGGCAAACACGGCACCGAGCCCTGTGGCATTCTTGTTGGCTTAAATGAAGACGCCCACGAAGGGCACTGTCATTGCGAAGACGCTCATAAGGGAGGGCACGAATGATGTCGCAAATCTTATCGATTGCTGTTTTACTTGCTTGCGTCTTTTTAATCATTGCCGTGCCAACGCTTATGCTCTATCGCTATGGAAAGCGGCAACCTCCGAAATTGCAGTCTGAAGCCTACCAAAGTGGATTTGGTGGACCGATGGTCTTTTTCTTACTCGTGGAAGTGGCCTTTATCGAACGGTTCCTTTGGTTAGGTTACTTAGCGACGAGTTCAGTTAATTGGGAAACGGTTGGCACGGGACTTGACCGCTTTGCTGTGATTGTTGCCGTGGGGCCTAATTGGATTCATGCCGCTCTTGGCATTGCGATGCTTGCCATTCTTTTAAAGGGAAGAAGTCCTGCGGCTCTTGCTGCGACACTCATTCTTCTTTGGTTAATGGGACCCGTGGCGTTTTTGGTTGAGAGTTGGTACTTTAGTCTTAAAACGACAGCGATTGGGCTATTTGAAATCTTTGCGTGGACGATTTTCTGGACAGCGTACTTCGTTGTTTCGCCACGCGTGGCTTTGACTTACGGCACACCGCGTGGCGTGAGGTACTCTCAAGAAAAGAAGCCTCAGAACGAGACGTGATCGGGATCTAAACCCGAAAAGCACGAAAGCGGGAGCTCATCAATTTCTTGAGCTTCCCGCACATTTAAGCGAAAACTAAAGAGATCCTTGTAATTGGCAAGGTCTGTGGCACTTAACGTTCTTGGTAGCGCTGAGACCTCGTGCTGTAAGCACCAGCGTAGCGCCACTTGCGCTTCGCTTACGTTGTGTTTACGAGCAATCCTTTGTATGACTGGGTCAGGTAAAACGTCGCGCCTACCAAGCGGGTCCCAGGCTGAGACGTGAATCTTGTGCTTTTGGCAGTATTCGAGCGTGGGCTTTTGCCAGTAGCCTGGATGGAATTCAAGCTGATTGACCATCGGGCAAAACTCGGCGCGCTGAATCAGTGGAACAAGGTGGTGAGTGAGAAAGTTACAGACACCAATGGCGCGCACTTTCCCTGACTTGTAAATCTTTTCCATCGCTCTCCACGTTCCCGTATTGACGCTTTGCCAGAGGATGGGGTCTCCGTGCGTTTCAGGCCAATGAATAAGATAGAGGTCCAAATAATCGAGCTTTAAAGCCTCAAGCGTTTTATCAAAGGCCGTGAGCACTTCGTTGTAATTACGATCTGTGACCCAGAGCTTACTTGAGATGAAAAATTCCGAGCGCTTAATGCCAGAGCTTGTCACGACCTTCCCGAGATTGGCCTCATTGCCGTAGGCGCTGGCCGTATCAAAACGTCGATAGCCCAATTCAATGGCCTTTTCGAGTGTTTCTTCTAAGGCTGATGTCGGCTGCAATTGGCGTGTTTCAAGGCCTAAGCAAGGGATGAAAACGTTGTTACTTAATACAAATCCGTCGGCAATAGTTGGCATAGCTTTCTGCTCCCTCCATGTTCGATGCGATGCTACCCAAGCTCACAATCCGTGTCTTTGACAGGACTCAAGGATTCGCAAGATTTTGCTTGCGGCCAAGGGTGGCTTTATATTTACCGTGGTTTTACTAAAAAAAATGACATCAGACACAAGTAAGGCTAAAACAAAACTGCTGAAGGAATAAGGAAATGGCAAGCACAAAAAATCGCGAATTAAGAAGAAAAGAAAGAGCGCTTAACGAAGAACAGGCTTATGAAGTGATTGCGGCTTCTGACTACGCGGTCATTAGCACGGCTGATACGGAAGGCGTTCCTTATGGCGTAGCGATTAGCCCAGTTTTATACGAGGGAGCGTTTTATTTTCATACAACCGATGCCCCCGAGTCGCGTCGTAACGAAAATATGCTTGCCAATCCTGAGGTAAGCCTTTTTTTCGTATCTAAAGCGATTACCTTGCCTGAGATGTATTCTGTGGATTTCGCTAGTGTTGTTGTCACGGGACGCGCCTCGTTAGTAAAAGACCCTGCGCTACGGGTGCGAGCCATGCTGGCTATTGTGAAACACTACGCACCCGCCAATAGCGATGAGCGAAACGCTACACAAATGCAGGAGCGTTTTTCAGGCGCTCAGATTTGGAAAGTGGAAATCGAACACATTCAGGGTAAAGCCCGAGCCGCTTCGCACTGGGTTAAGGGTAAGACTGTGACCGAAAAGACCGATACGGGCGTCTCTCCTTGGCTCGTTGGCGTGAAATAGCGCAATTAAAGAGGCTTCATCTTTTTCATCGCACGCGCAAGTTCTGCTTCCTCTGGCGCTAAATAGCGACTCGTTGTACCAATGGAGGCGTGGCCCATTGCGGTTTGCACAATGTTGATGTCCATCGACTTTAGGGCAGTCATAGCAAAGGTGTGGCGCAGCCAGTGCGTGGAGCCTGCGCGCAGTTTTTCTGCATCCGCAGGACTCTTTTTATCGACACAGGCAGCCACCTCGGAAAAGAAAGCAATAAGTGCTTTGTACAGTCCCGAGCGAGAAAGTTTTCCTGAAGCCGTTTTCTTATTTCCTCCGAGACTTACCAAAAGGGGCGTATTGGATACGCATTGAAAAACGCTTTGGAGCCCACGGCGCGCTAGGTAGCGATTGATTGCCGCAAGCGCTTCTTTCGATAGGGGAAGGCGGCGCACTTTATCTCCCTTACCCACAATTTCTATGACGGTGATTTCTTCGTCGCCCACGCGCCTTTCGACAATCCACCCTGTTGTCGCGTTAATCATTTCAGAGGCGCGCATCCCAAGGCCTTTTCCGAGATGCAAAACTACGCGCATGCGAGACTTCGCAATGCTCTCAGGCATTGCCTCTAAATGCTCCAGAATTTCATCCCATTGCCGCGAACTTAGAGACCTGTCGGCAAACGCCTTTGGGGCGCCTTCGCCGGCTAAGAGGCGAATCTTGGAAGAGACTTGATCGAAAGGGTTACTTCGTAAGTAATTGGTTTTTGCTAGGAAACCGAAAAGAAGGCGGACAGCCGTTGTGGCAGCCTTGCGGCTTGCAGGACTCAAGGGCCCATTAAAGGGCTTCCAGTCTTTACTTAATCGAGGGGCGTTTTTGGGGCCAATCCACGTCGATTGCGGTAGATTCCAATGCTCTTTCCACGTGGCCTCATTCGTGCGTCCGAGTTCTTCAAGCCAACGGTAGTAGGCGGAAGCATCTTCGGCTAACGCTGAACTTAAGGCTTTGTTTCGCTCCATCGTAATCCAAAGAAGAAAGCGTTCGGCTTCTTTCTTGTATTGTGAGCGGGTGTTGGGATTTGCGGCCCGGGCTTTAAGCCAAGAGCCAATGGCTTCTAAATCGTTTTGCGCTTCAATAGAAGAGGCTCCCTCTGAGCGATTTGTTCCAAAAGCGCCTGAAAGTGTTTCAGGGAGCGCGAGAAGCGTTGGAGAAAATGTGTCGTTTTCAGCCGCAGGGAGAGTCGCAGGTAGTTGCGTTTTTTCCGGGTAAAAGGCTGGAAGAATTTCCCCCACATCGGGAGCATTTTCTTTTAGCCAATTAAGGATGCGGGTCGCCTCACTTTCTGTTAATCCATGAATCGAATAAAACCACGCGCTTTTTTGATAAGCAATGTGCTCGTAGAGGTCCTCAAGCGTTGTATCGCCATAGATTTCAAGGGCGCGAATCGTTGTCTCAGGAAACTCCTGAGAAAGGGCGTCTCTAATCGATGTTTGGCCTTCGTATTTCACGGCGGATTCTTTAAACGAATTGAGCTAAAGAACGCTAAAATGCGTCGTTCGTTCATGCAATTTTAGGAGAGAAAGAATGGCTTTGGCCGTTTTTGACGTTTCATTTAAAGGATTGCTTAAATCCGGAGCTACTGCCGATGACCACTATGTCGCGGAAGCAGTCGTGGGTATTGATACCGTGTTGACGGCTTCAGCTCAGGAGTTGTATGGGCGAATTGTGGATCCAGAAATCGATATCCGCCGCGCTCCTGGATCGGATTTATTCGAAGTCGATTTCGGCTTTGGCATCAATCTCGGGATGGCGCGCCGTGCCGCGCTCGCTCAAGACGAACACTTGATGAATCCGCAACCGATGTTGGTTGTGGATGCCTTGGGACTTCGTCCAAGAGATTTAGCCGATCCCCTTCCAGGAGACGATGAAGATGGCGATGAAGCCGGTCTTTTTCAGCTTCTTCTTGCTTTGGGCGGGAGAGAGATTGATCGCGTCAATTTGTTAGGTGACGTGGTTGATGTGAGCTGCGGTGATGATGTTTATCATGTAAGTTACTGCACGTATCGACTCTTGAGAAACCGTGCCGTTCGTCGCTCGATTGCCGCTTTGGCCGATTCCCTTAAGAATAAAGACCTTCAACGCATCGTTTTCACAAGCCGCGCAACCGGAGAAGTGATTCTCGAACTCGATAGCCGCCACATTGTGGCTCTCTCGATGCCAACCGAGCACGATGCGCTTCTCGTTGATGAAGTGAGGACGATGGCGCTTTCACTTTTGGCGCCTGTTTACGGGCGCGAAGCGGCGTGGACATTTTCCACGGGCTCGCAGACGCTGCAAATCAAAATGTGTGATGAACACTTCTCGAGCCTCGTCGATAACGGGGTTTTCTCCTTGTATCCAGGAGACATCTTGATTGCCAACGTACGAGTCACCACAACACAGACAACGAAGGGGCTCGTGAGCGAATACGCCGTCCTTAAAGTTGTGGACATGCGTTGGCCTAATCGCCACATTGCTCTTGCTGGGGCCTAAAAACGATGAGAGCCATTGCGAAAAAAGCAATGCGTACGGCGCAAAGAATTCTTTTTTGCGCCGCACTTTTTATCCCGACTTTTTCTTACGCTGTATTACTCGATTCTCCTAATTTACCCGAGCAAGTTGAGCAAAAACGAGAAGCGGTACCGTTTGTTGTAGCCATCCAAACCGATACGGATATGAAGCCTTATGAAAAGGCGGTGAAGGCAACGGTTAAGGCGCTTACCGATCAGTTCGGAGCGCGGCGTCTTGTTTTGCAGCACTTAACAGAAGACGAGTTGCGCCAAGAGCTTGAAGAATCGAAGTTTGATTTTCTCTTAACAACGGCAGATTTCTTTAGTCGCTCGAATTCAAAAGAAACGCAACTTTTTCCCATCGCTTCTTTGTGGCCACAGTATTCATCGAGCCCATCTGAAGTTGAAGGTGCTCTTTACTTTACAAGGGCCTCGAATCGCTCGGCTCGTTCTGTTGAAGACTTAAGTCGCAAGAGCCTTGCTCTTACGTCGACAAAAAGTTTTTCAGGTTACTTAGTTGCTCGGCGCGATGTGCTTCGTCGCGGAATTGACCCGAAAAAGTTTTTTGAAAATGTCACTTTTTTCGGCGATGACCCTCTTGATGTTGTTCAAGCGGTTGCACAAAATCAAGCTTTCGCAGGCATCTTGCCGATGGGGGCTTTTGAGTATTTGTCTCATCAGGGGAAAATCGACGCTTCTGACTTTCGCTTAATTGGTGTGAAACAATTTGGCTCTCGTACGCACGCCTATTCAACTGAACTTTATCCATCGCTTTATTTTTCTCGTACGCTCAAAGTCAGTCAAAGAAGAGCCAATCTCGTGTTAGAAGTTTTGCGCTCGCCTAAGGTGGTTGCTTCTGGTTTTCGCTGGGGGCCACCTGCCTCAGACCGTGTGATTCAAGATCTTTTCTACGATTTGCGTATCGGTCCTTATGAGAAACTCGGTCGCTGGTCCTTTGAAGGATTTATGAAAGAAAATAAGCTTGAGTTCACCATTGCTGCAAGCTCTGTTTTACTCATTATCCTTTACTCGATGATTGTTTCTTATGCGGTGCGCAAAAGAACGCGAGAACTTCGCTTAGCGCTTCGAGAGCGCGAGAGAATTGAGCGTGACGCTAACGCAAGCCGCGATCGTATCGCAAGCCTTGAGCGCGCTGGAATGATCGGTCAAATGTCGACAATGATTGCCCATGAACTTAAGCAACCGATTGGGGCAATCACGAACTTTGCGCATGGCATGCTTCGTCGCGCAAAGCGTGGTGACATTAATACCGAAGTCTTAATCAATGTCTTAGAAGAAATCGTCGATCAAGGCACACGTGCTAGCGAAATCGTGAATCGCGTTCGCTCTTACGCTAAGCAAAAAACGCCTAAGCTCGTGACAGCCGATTTAAGTGTTTCTGTCGATCGCGCTGTTGAAAACTTTCAACGTTCTCGTCGTAGTAAAGCGCAAATCCTCAAGGATGTTCCTCCGTATCTTTGGGCAGAGATTGACGATTGGGAAATCGAGTTAGCTGTTCTTAATCTTTTGAAAAATGCCGATGACTCCACCAAAGAAATGACAGATGCCGAGATTCGGGTTCGAGTCTTTCAATTCGAGCAGTTCTGGCGTATTGAAGTTAGCGACAACGGGCCCGCAGTTAAGCAAGAGCAGGTCGATCAATTCATGATGCTTTTCATGACAACAAAAGAATCAGGATTGGGCTTGGGGCTTTCTCTTGTTTCGACAATTGCCGAGCGCCACAAGGGGCGCCTTATTGGGCGCGCCAATCCGACGCGTGGCGTCACATTGAGCCTTGATGTGCCCCGTTCTGGTATCGAGCCAGAAGACGTTTAGGGCTTTTTAAGGCCTCCTTAAAATGATTTCATGTGATTTTTACCGCAAAAAAGCCCTTTTTTGCCCATTTTTAGTCATTTTTAGCTAGATAAAGCAAATTAGCGAAAAATAAACGCAAAAAGCAATAAATTAGAGACAATTAGAAGAAATTAACGGAAGTTAGGCATGAATGTCTTCTACGTGAAGCGATTTAGTGCGAACAATGCGTAGGGTTTACATAAACATGCCTACTTTTCAGCGTAAAAGGGCGCTCCCGCCTATAATCCGACCCATATTGTTTTCTGAAATTAGGTGAAAGATATGTCTCAGACGATTTTGCAATCTGTCCCAGTTGGGAAAAAAGTCGGTATCGCGTTCTCAGGCGGCTTGGATACAAGCGCTGCCTTACGCTGGATGAAAAACAAAGGCGCTTTCCCTTACGCCTACACGGCCAATTTAGGGCAGCCCGATGAAAGCGACTACGAAGCAATTCCGCGTCGTGCGATGGAATACGGTGCCGAGAAGGCGCGCCTTGTGGATTGCCGTCATCAGCTTGTTGCTGAAGGCATCGCTGCGATTCAATCCAACGCCTTTCACATCGCCACCGCTGGCCTTCCTTACTTTAATACAACACCGTTAGGACGCGCTGTCACGGGAACAATGCTCGTTTCTGCGATGCGTGAAGATGGTGTGGATATTTGGGGCGATGGCTCGACCTATAAGGGTAACGATATTGAGCGTTTCTATCGCTATGGGTTGCTTGTCAATCCCAATCTTCAGATTTATAAGCCCTGGCTTGACACACTCTTTATTTCCGAATTGGGCGGTCGCGCTGAGATGTCAGCGTTCTTAAATGCCGAAGGCTTTGCATATCGTATGAAAGCAGAGAAGGCCTATTCGACTGACTCGAATATGCTTGGTGCCACACACGAAGCCAAAGACCTCGAACAACTGAGTACCTCCATGAAGATTGTCGAACCGATTATGGGTGTGGCTTTCTGGGACGAGGCAGTAAAGATTGAACCCGAGGAAGTGACGGTGCGCTTTGAAGAAGGTCAGCCTGTTGCTTTAAACGGCAAAGAGTTCGAAGACTCCGTGGAACTCATGATGGAAGCCAATCGCATTGGCGGACGTCACGGTTTGGGCATGAGCGATCAAATCGAAAACCGCATCATTGAAGCCAAGAGCCGTGGTGTTTATGAAGCTCCGGGTATGGCTCTTCTTTACATTGCGTACGAACGTTTGGTCTCTGGTATTCATAACGAAGATACAATCGAGCAGTATCACATCAACGGACGTCGCTTAGGGCGTTTACTCTACCAGGGTCGTTGGTTTGATAGCCAGGCAATCATGCTTCGCGAGAGTGCGATGCGCTGGGTTGCGCGCCCAATTACTGGCGAAGTGGTTCTTGAGTTGCGCCGTGGCAATGACTTCACAATCCTTGATACGAAGTCGCCGAACCTTACCTATGAGCCGTCTCGTTTGACGATGGAAAAGGGCGATTCCATGTTCACGGCCGTTGACCGTATTGGTCAGTTAACGATGCGTAACCTTGATATTACCGATACGCGCGAGAAGCTTCGCACGTACGCCAAGACTGGCCTCTTGAGTTCAGATGCTTCGACCATCGTTCCGATGTTGGGCGACGCGCACAAAGAAGAAAAGTAATTTTCTTTTTGAATAAAGCTTCAACGAAGTCACCAGACCCGAAAACGGCCTGGTGATTTTTTTTGCGATTTTTGGTAACGTTGATTTTGTTAACGGTCCCATTGTGTTTGAGGACCGAAGTTGAAGTTGGACTCGAAATTTCTTTCGCTTAAATATAGGGGAAAGCCATGTCAGATCTTTCGCAATATGCTAACGAAGCCGTCGCGATTCGTCGCACGCTTCACAAACGTCCTGAAGAAGGATGGACAGAGTTTGAAACAACCTATCTTGTCGTAAGTACGCTAGAAAAGTTAGGCTACACCGTTCGTTGCGGTAGAGAAGTCATCAATCCTGATGCAGTGCTAGGACGAAACGTTGCGCTCGTAGAAAAAGCGCAAAAGAGAGCACTCGAGCACGGCGTTCCGCAAGAGTTCCTTGACCGCTTGCAAGGCTACACAGGTGCTGTTGCAGAACTCGATACGGGACGCGCGGGTCCTGTAACGGGTTTTCGTTTTGATATGGACTGCGTTCTTGTAACTGAATCCACCGATCCAAGCCACATCCCAGCCAAAGAAGGGTTTGCCTCTGAAATCCCAGGACTCATGCACGCCTGCGGTCACGACTCACACACAGCAAGTGGCCTAGCGTTTGCGCATTGGCTTAAAGATCACGCCTCAGAACTCTCTGGGAAAGTTCGTTTGATCTTTCAACCCGCAGAAGAAGGTACGCGTGGAGCAGGAGCCATGGTCGCTGCTGGCGTTGTTGATGGACTCGATTGGCTCTTTGGCGCTCACGTCGGAGTTGCTAGTAAATCTGGAGAAATCGGAATTATTCGTCACGGCTTCTTAGCTACAACAAAAGTCGACATTGAGTTCGATGGCGTTGCCTCTCACGCGGGATCAGATCCTGAAAAGGGGCGTAGCGCCTTAATGGCAGCAGTCTCCTGCGCCATGATGCTTCAGGGCCTGCCGCGTCACTCCGCGGGCGATAGCCGTGTTGCTATCGGAACACTTCACGCAGGCGAAGGTCGCAACGTGACACCGACACACGCGAAGATGCAAATTGAAGTGCGTGGCGAAAACGATGAAGTGAACTCCTGGCTTTTCGAGCGTATGAAGTCGATTGTCGAAGGAGCGGCAACAGCCTATGAAGTCAAAGGCCGCTGGATTAAAGCGGGCGAAGCCTCAGTGATTAATTCCGATGCTGAGGCCTATCACTTCATTGAAGAAGCCACAAAGAAGGAAGGCCTTAAACTCACTTACTTCGATAAGATGGGCGGAAGCGAAGACTGCTCTTTGATGCTCACGCGAGCGCAAAGCCAAGGAACAAAGGCGGCGTTTTTCTATTGGGGTTGCAATCATCACGGGCATCATCGCGCCGATTTCGATATTCAGGATACGGAAAACCTACCGAGAGCCTTGGCTATCTTTACCGATATCGTTAAAGAGACGAATGCCATTAAATAGGCGGATTCTCGCCTAATTTGCCTTATTGTGCGAAAAATAGTGCTAAAAATTAGCACAATTCGCACAATAAGGAATTTTTCCAATAACTTTTCGGGAAATTCTTAATAAATCAGATTTGTGCGAAAATTGTGCGAAATTAGCACAACTTCCTGCGCCCTCGACAGGAACGAAACGTTCATTTCTTAGTCTTTACAAGGCTTATCTCTCCGAGAAAAAGAGAAGATATTCGCTCAGAGCTTTCTCCGTGTTTTTGGATGCAATTACTTCCGAAGCTGCATTCCTGCCTCTTTTCTAGAGTGTCTTTGTACGCAAAGACAGTTTAAAATCCCTTCACATTTGAACTTTGGGTATGGCAACACGCTTGCGTTACGCTTGGCGAAGTTGCTCGCGACATGCAAGAAATTTTGATTAACTGTTCCCCACGTGAGACGCGTGTGGCTCAACTCGAGCAAGGAGTGCTCGAGGAGCTTCATATTGAGCGCGTTGCGGTGCGTGGTCTCGTCGGCAATATCTATATGGGCCGCGTTTTGCGCGTGCTCCCAGGAATGCAATCGGCATTTCTCGATATTGGCTTAGAAAGAAGTGCCTTCTTACACATTATCGATATTGAGCAGCACCCCAAAGAAGGTGAAGCGCCTCTAAGTATCGAAAAGCTCCTAACCGAAGGCCAAAGCCTTATGGTGCAGGTCTCCAAGGACCCGATTGGCACCAAAGGCGCAAGGCTAACAACAACGATTTCTCTTGCGGGTCGCAAACTCGTTTATTTGCCAGGAGACGCACACGTTGGCGTAAGCCAACGCATCGAAGACGAGGTGCGTCGTGAAGAACTCCGTAGTCAAGTGCAGCGTTTGCGTGACGCGAACGAAAAGGGCGGTTACATCGTAAGAACCTCTGCTGAACGAGCTACGGAAGACACTGAGTTCTTACGCGATATGGAATACCTTGGTCGCCTCTGGAAAGAGATTACCGAGAAGTCGCAACATCGGCCCGCTCCTTGCTTACTTTACGAAGATCTTTCTCTTGCGCAACGCGTGCTTCGCGATATGGCGCAGATGGAAACCGACGTTATCTTTGTCGATAACCCTGAGGTCTACGAATCGCTTCGTCTTTTTGCTAAGCGCTTTGTGCCGGGCGCCTTAAAGCGTCTTACCTTATACGAAAACGAACGCCCCTTATTTGAAGTGCGTGGAATCGATCAAGAGATTTCTAAGGCCTTGAATCGCCGTGTCGATTTAACCTCTGGCGGCTATTTGGTTTTCGATCAAACCGAGGCGATGACAACGATTGATGTCAACACGGGAGCTTTCGTTGGGAAGCGCGACTTCTCTGAGACGGTATTTAAAACGAATTTGGAAGCAGCGCAAACAATCGCGCGCCAATTAAGAATTCGCAATCTCGGTGGCATCATCATTATCGATTTTATCGATATGGCAAGCGACGAAAACCGCGCCGCAGTCTTAGCTGAATTGCGTCGCGCCGTGCAACGAGACCACACAAAACTCACGGTTTCTGAATTCACCGAATTGGGCCTTGTGGAGATGACACGCAAAAGAACGCGTGAATCCTTAGCTCACGTCCTTTGTGAATGTTGCCCAGTGTGCGGAGGCCGAGGGGAAATTAAAACAGCGCGCACGATTTGCTACGAAATCATGCGCGAGACCTTGCGTGAATACCGTCAGTATCGCGACGCAAAGAGCTTTAAGGTCCTTGCCTCGCAAAGCGTAATTGACTTCTTCTTAGAAGACGAATCAGCCGCCCTGGATCTCTTACAGGAAATGATGGGTAAGGTTGTCACGCTTGAAGTTGAGCCCTCGTATAGCCAAGAGCAGTACGACGTTGTTATTCTTTAGTCGGTGCAACGTCGCTTGGTTTTTCTTTCAGTAAGAAAGCACCAAGAGCGCAAAGCGCGGCAATTGCCACAAGAATCACAAAGACGACATGTAAAGAGTACGTATCGGCGACTTTACCGAGGATTGGCACGACCATACCGCCGACGCTAAACGAAAGACCAAGCGTGACGCCAGAGGCAAAGCCGATATTTTTCGCAAGATACGTTTGCCCTAAGACAACAAACGCCGGGTACGTCGCGTTAATGCCAAAACTTAACACAATCAGCACGACATACATCCATCCGACATTGGGGCACAAAAGGATGAGCGCGACGCTTGGAACTAAAACAATCGACCCAAAGCGTAGTGTCGGAATTAATCCGAAGCGATCTCCTAACCAGCCTCCGACAAGCGTCATCACGGTGCAGCCAAAGGCGAGGACCGCGAGAGTGGTTCCAGCAAGAGCCTCGGTAATGCCAAAGGTTTTAATGCAGTAAAGCGGCAAGAAGGCAGAAGCCGTGCAATAGACTACCGAGCGCCCGATAATGACAAGCGTAAGCTTCATAAAGGAGTGCCAGTCGTTTTTGCCCTCGCTGTCAGCATTCTTTTTCACATTGTTGAGTTCTGCGTTATGAAGAGCGGCGGCATCTCTTTGAAGTTTGGGGCCTAAAAATAAAAGCGTTACACCAAAAATAAGGCTTAACGCCGCAAATAGCGTTATTCCCTTTAGTCCCCAAAGGCTTACGGCCCAAACAGCGAGTAAGGGACCGACGCCAAAGCCTGCGTTCCCACCCACAGAAAATAGGCCAATTCCCGTGCTCTTTTTCTTTCCTGAAATAAAGTTCACATAGCGCGCGGCCTGCGGGTGAAAAATCGAAGAACCCACTCCCATCACCACAACGGCCCAGAAGATAAGCCAATAGTCAGAAACCCAACCTGTAACGCCAAGCGCCACCCCTGTCAGTAAAACGCCAAAGCCAATAAACCAACTTTGATTGGACTTATCGGCCATCAATCCAAAAACGGGCTGTACAGCTGAGGATAGGCATGAGCTCGCGAAAACGAGACCGGCGATTTCCGTATAACTTAAGCCATAGTAAAGCGCGAAAAATGGCAACAGCGCGGGAAGCGCCCCAGGGGATAAATCCGCAACGGCGTGTGAAGCAGAAAGCAAATAAATAAACCCGTGGCGCATCGCGTTCTTAGGCCATTGTTGTAAAGGCCTTGTAGAGCATGTAGCAAGCAATAATCAGTAGGTTACACGCAAAAATCCGTTTTAAGGGCTTCGTGTTAATGCTGTGAGCCACTTTGGCTCCCAAAGGAGCAATCAAGAAGCTTGCTCCTGCGCATAGGAGCAGTGCTGGCAGGTGAATGAACCCCAATGTGATGGGAAACCCTGGGAGAGCCGCTACATTGAGTCCCGTCCAGATGTAGCCGATACTACCGAAAAGGGCAATTGGGAAACCAAGAGCAGCTGAAGTTCCTACGGCCTGTTGCATGCGCACATTGCAGTAAAGCATTAAGGGGACAGAAATAAAGCCGCCACCAGCGCCTACGAAGGCACTCACGCAGCCAATGAGAACACCAGCGACAAAAAGCCCAACAAGTCCTGGTAATTCACGGCTAGGAGAGGGCTTGGCGTCAACAAACATCTTTAAAGCGGAAAAGCCCACAAAGATCGCGAAGATAAAGGCAATGACAGAAGTCGATAAGAGGCTCGAAATCTTCGCACCTAAAATTGCACCAACCAAAATGCCTGGTGCGACACTAAAGACAACGCGCCAAAGAACGGCGCCTCGTTTGTTGTGCGCCCGCATCGAGGAAATCGATGTGAAAACGATGGTTCCCAAGGATGTAGCGATTGCAACGTGAACAACAACGCTATCGCTAATGCCTGTCATCGGGAGAAGAAAGGTGAAAAACGGCGTCAAAATCATGCCGCCACCGATACCTAAAAGGCCCGCGAGAAAGCCAACAAAAGCTCCTAAAGCCACAAGGCCAAAGCCAAAAACCAAAGACATAGTTTTTTCTTCTTTTTATTTAAATCAATTACTATCGAACTTCGAAAGAGCGCATTTTCTCACAATTAAGTAGCGCTAGCTTGCAAAAAGTGCTGGCGTCTTCAGTGGGCTAGACCAATCAAGACAACACCAAGGACCATGGAGACAACGCCTAAGATCCGTTTTACTGTGAGTTTTTCCTTCAGAAGGATGGCGCCCACAACGACGCCTACCATCATCCCGACTTCACGGCCTGGGGCCACATAAGAAAGCGGCGCAAAGGTCATCGCAAAAAGAACAAGGATATAGGCGCCAGGAGACCCGATACTTGTGCAAAGCACCGCCTTTCGTTGCACGGGGTCGGTCAGTGTCTCTTTCAGATGCTTTTTCCAATCAGAGGTAAAAAGCATAATGGGCCAGAGAATGAGGCAGCGTAACGTTAAAGCAGGAAAGTAAAACGTTAAGGGAGTGAGACCTGTTTCTTGTTGCACGGCCCACGCGTCGCAAAACGAATATCCTGCAATACAAACGCCCGTGAGGGTTCCCCAAATGAGGCCTTTAATGACTTTACGGTTACCTGTGGCATCGGTACTGCTACTTTTAGAGGCAATAAAAAGAATGCCTAAAAGAATCGAAAGGATGCCGAGCGTTCCTAATAGGCTAGGGCGCTCTCCCAAAATAAAAATAGCGGCAAGAACGGTAAGCATCGGACCCGTGCCGCGCGCGGTGGGGTAGACAACAGAGTAGTCCGACTGCTTATAGCCATATTGCAAGACGTAGGCGTAAGTGATGTGAATGGGAGCAGATAGGCCGATTACGAGCCAGCCCGCGGGCTTAATGTCTGTGAAAAGCGTCGGGTTGTAAATTAGAAGGACAGGTAAGCAAACAACGAGAGTAATGAGATAACTTACGGGCCAAAATAAAAGAGAAGGGCTTGCTTTTTTGAGTTGATAGTTCCATGTCGCGTGCAAAATAGCGGCAGCTAAAACGAGAAGTAGCGCAGTGGTGGACATGGTGTTTTTTTAAGACAAAAGGGATAACCCAAAACTATAATCCAACCTTATGCCGATGTCTTAAAAAGGGGTCTAAACGATGCAACGCATAACGATTTCTGTTGACGATCAATTAGCCAAAGACTTTGAACGACTCTTAAAGGAGCGCCACTACAAGAACCGCTCTGAGGCTTTTCGCGATTTGGTGCGTCGTGAGTTAACCAACGATGCAACGCGTGATACCAAAGGCAATTGCGTTGCCGTTGTCAGTTACGCATACGACCACCATGCCCGAGTTCTTTCCAATCGTATGGTCGAGCATCAGCATCAACACACAAGTCTTGTGATTTCAAGTATGCATGTGCATCTAGACCACGAACATTGCTTAGAAGCGGTTGTCATGCGCGGGAAAGTGAAAGAAGTGCAGCACTTAGCCAAGACAATGCTTGCCGAAACCGGTGTTGAAAACGGTTCGATTCACATGATTGCAACGGGAAAAACAAAGGATTGAAGTGCTGTGGCGTCCCCACGGGGAGTCGAACCCCGGTTCTAACCGTGAGAGGGTCATGTCCTAGGCCACTAGACGATGGGGACCACTTTTAAAAAGAAGAGCCCGAATCTTACACGCAACTTGGTGTTTTCGCAAAAGCCAGGGCCCTAGCAAGAGCGCCAAGAAAGCCCTGTCTCTTCTTTTCGTTTCGAACGACGTTTTCCCTAAAAGTTTTCACTAATCTCAGAGCATTGCGTATACATCTCGATACAAAAATACGAGAACATACGTAGACCGTTTTCACTATTGGGTTCTAAGATTCCTGCCTTTAAAATCATGGCATCAATTAAAAACTTGGCGTTTTTACGCGCCAAGAGAAAGAGATCTGGCAAATAAGAGGTGGTTTGCTAGAAAAAAGATTAAGGAAAACTTAACAGTGACAAAACTTTTAGATCCTCAGCAATTGGAAATTCTTCGTACGAAAAAAGGGTATCTGTGCGATATGGACGGCGTGATTTATCACGGTAACGTTCTTTTGCCAGGTGTCTCTGAATTTGTTGCGTGGTTAAAGAAAGAAGGGAAGCGCTTCTTATTTTTAACTAATTCCAGTGAACGTAGCCCCAAGGAGTTGCAGCAAAAACTCGCTCGTATGGGTCTTGACGTTGGGGAAGAACACTTTTACACAAGCGCTCTTGCGATGGCAAAGTTCTTAAAGGAACAAAGCCCTGGGTGCAGTGCCTACGTGTTGGGCGCCCCTGGGTTAGTCAAAGCGCTTTACGACGTGGGCATCACGATGAATGATGTCGATCCTCAGTACGTCGTTGTCGGAGAAACCGACAACTACAACTACAACATGATTACGAAGGCTATTGACCTTGTGCGCCAGGGGGCACGCCTCGTGGGAACCAACCCCGATAATACGTGCCCGACAGAAAAGGGCATTGTTCCGGCTTGCCGCGCTCTGATGGCTCCGATTGAAATCGCCACAGGAAAGGTGCCGTATTACGTTGGTAAACCCAACGCTCTGATGCTTCGCACGGGACTTCATCTTCTTGAGGTGCACTCGGCAGAAGCCGCATTAATCGGTGACAGAATGGATACCGACATTATTGCGGGTCTTGAAGGGGGCATGATGACCGCTCTCGTGCTTAGCGGCATTAGCACGATTCCGATGGTTCGTCAGTTCTCTTACCGGCCATCGGTGATCTTAAATGGCGTAGGCGATATTCCGCCAGCAGCTTCTTAAAAAGTTTAGCGGCGCCACGTGGCGCCGCTAAATCTATCTAGCCTCGAAAACTTCCTGCGACTAAATCAAAGCGGAAGAATCGGCACTCTAGGGGGCCGTTAAAAAGAGGAATCTTGCGTGATTCAGAAAGCCGCATTTGCCGTGGGAGGTTTCTGTCGCTTGTTAAAAACCAGGCTGTCGTTCCTGCCCAATTGTGCTTTAAGTTATCAGCAACGTCTTTCATCATGGAGGCCACTGACGCAGACTTCGGATTGGACTGTTCACCGTAAGGCGGGTTACTGATTAAAAAGGACGCTTCCTTTTTCGGTGTTGCAAGACGAGCGTCACTCACACTAAAACTTAATGCGCCTGACTCAATCAGAGGAGCAAGGCCAGCGCCTAAGGCATTGGCTTGGGCTTTCCCGACAACGATTGAGCTAATGTCAGAGGCTTGAATCGAAAGTGGCGTATATAGGTTAATCGCCGCTTTCGCATCTTCCCGGACTTCAGAAAATCGCTCTTTATCAAAATTGGGGAAGCGCTCGAAAAGAAAGTGGCGATTAAGCCCTGGGGCCGTATTCGTAGCCATTAAAGCCGCTTCAATGGGAATTGTTCCCGAGCCACAGAAAATATCGGCTAAGGGTGTTTCTCGCGTCCAGCCACTTAGCGCTAAGAGACCCGCGGCTAAGTTTTCCTTTAAGGGCGCTTCGCCTTTTTCTCGTCTCCAACCGCGCTTAAAAAGCGCCTCTCCACATAAATCCAAATAGAAAGTGCAGCGCGACGGATCAACGTGCGCAAAGATACGCACATCGGGTCGAATCCGATCAACATTGGGTCTTGTGCCTTCAAAGTGCTGGAATCTGTCGCAGATGCCGTCTTTAATACGCAAAAGTGTGAAATCTAAGGACTGCAATGGGGCGCGGTGCGCCGTGATATCGATGCGGAATGTTTTATCCGAGCCAAAGTAGTTTTCCCACCGTGTGCGGCACGCAAAGTTATAGATGTCTTCTTCGTCGTAGTAGTCAGAGTCCCCGAGACTTAAGAGGATGCGACTAGCAAAGCGGCTTTTAAGACACGCTTCTTGTGCCTGTATTTCTGTGGCGTAAAAAAGGACTCCAGAGCGAGAGACTTTGGTTTTTTCTGCGCCAATCTGTTGAAGCTCCTTGGCTAAGAGCTCTTCAAGCCCCAAAGGGCACAAGGCGTAATAGGTATTCTTTTTCATAACTTAGTGGCGGCCTTCACCGTGACCGAAGACCACGAATTTTTGTGATGTGAGTCCTTCAAGGCCCACGGGGCCTCTGGCGTGGAGTTTTCCTGTGCTAATGCCAATTTCTGCTCCGAGCCCATAGACAAAGCCATCGGCTAGGCGCGTTGAGCAGTTGTGCATAACGCTTCCTGAGTCAACTTCACGCAAAAAGCGAGCGGCACTTTCTTTATTTTCTGTGATGATGGCATCGGTGTGTTTGGAGCCATTGGTGTTAATAAAGTCGATGGCTTCGTCCAAACTATCCACAGTCTTAATCGAGATAATGGGTGCGTTGTACTCGGTTTTCCAATCAGAGTCTGTCGCTGGAACATGCGAAATGCCCGCTTTATCGAAAATCGCAGCGACTTCTGGCGTAACACGCATCTCAACGCCTTTATCTTGAAAGATTTTCCCCATCAAAGGGAGAAAGGTTTCTGCCACATCGTGATGTACTAAAAGCGTTTCTGTGGCGTTGCATGGCGCGTAGCGCTGCGTTTTGGCGTTATCTGTAACGCTTACAGCCATCGCCATATCCGCATCCTTATCGACATAGGTGTGGCAGATGCCATCTAAGTGCTTGAGCATCGGAATGCGTGAATCGGCTTCTAAGCGAGAAATCAGTTTTTTCCCACCACGAGGAATCAAGACGTCGATGTATTGCGTTGCTTTAATAAGCTCTCCGACAAAGTCGTGGTCAGCCGTAGCAACAACTTGAATCGCGTCCTCGGGGAGTCCTGCCTTTAAAAGGGCGGCTTTAACGAGGCCGCCAAGCATAACGTTACTTTCAAGCGCTTCTTTCCCACCGCGCAAAATCGCGGCATTCCCCGACTTAATCGAAAGAGCTGCCGCATCAATTGTCACATTGGGGCGTGACTCAAAAATAATCGCGAGGACTCCTAAGGGAACACGCATGCGGGCCACATCAATGCCTGAAGCTTGATGGCGTCGCTCCGTGATTGCCCCAATTGGATCGGGAAGGGCAGCGATTTGTTCGCAACCCAAAGCCATCGTTTCAATAATGGGGTCTGTGAGCGTTAAGCGATCGATGAAGGCAGCGGGGTAATTGTTAGTTTTGGCTCGCTCTAAATCCTTGGCGTTGGCCGCAACGATGTCGGCCTTTTTCTCGCGAATAAGAGTAGCTAACGCGAAAAGTGCGTCGTTACGCGCCTTTGTCGTCGTTGCTCCCATACGGGCACTAGCGGCTTTAGCGGCTTGTCCCATCTTTTCGACAAGCTCATGCATCGAGTTAATTGAAGTTTCCATAAAGAGAATCCTCCACTATGGTTTACGCAAGAAGGAGGCAAGACTTGCGATTTCTAACCATGGGTCAGTATCGCGATTGGCTACAACAAGACCTTTACCAATGCGATCAATATCGCCAATGAGAATGAGGGCAGCTTGCAGTTTTTTCTCAGAGGCGCGAGCTGCAAGAGCGCTGACGCGACTTGTTTTGTCCGGCCCAAAAATCGCGGCGGCTCTTAATGCCGATTGAAGTGTCTGCCCTTGGCTCATAAGAGAGGCGACACGAGCCGCAGCACGGATTTCATCGGCAAGCATCCACATAACATTAGGAATCACTTCCCCTTCGGCTTTCAGGGATTCCAGAATCTTTAAAGCTCGAGAGGCATCTCCCCGCATCACGGCGTCAATGAGTGTTGTGGCATCAAAGCGTGAGACATCTCCCACGGCCTCTCGTACCATATCCGCTGTAATCAACGTTCCCTTTGGATATTGGTAGGCCAATTTAAGAAGTTCTTGACGCGCTGCAAGTAGATTTCCTTCACAACGGGCGCTAAGGAGTTCGCAGGCTTCACTCTCGGCTTCCTGGCCTTGCAGTTTGAAGCGAAGAGAAAACCAGTTAGGAAGTTCTTTAATACCCACGGGAGCACATTCAACAAATTGCGCAGCCGAACTCAGTGCTTTAAACCACGCCAGTTTCTTCACAGACCAATCGTAAGGCATCGAAACGATGACAACGACATTTTCTAGCGGCATTTGAGCTAAGTCGCTTAGAGCCTTAGCTCCCTTTACGCCAGGTCGAAAGGAGGCCAAACGAAGTTCAATGACTTTCTGAGGGGAAAATAATCCAATTTCGCGACAGGCACTCTCTAGTAGCGACCAGTCCCAAGTGGCTGAGGCATTCAAAACCTCACGCTCTTCAAAGCCTAAGCTCTTGGCGTGCTCACGAATCGCATCGGCGGCTTCTATCATCAAAAGAGGCTCTTCTCCTGTGATAAACCACAGGGGAGCAATGGAGCCTTTTTTTAGAAACTTTCCTAAATCTGTAACGCGCAAGGGCCTCTCCCTTTAGCGCTTGGCAATGGGCTTTGCTGTGCGCTCAATGCGACGAATCATTTGGTTGATTAAATCGTTTTGCATTTCTGATTTAATCATCGCCTCTTCAGAGTCGCGGCTTAAATAGTCACTGTCGTCGTACGTGATATCGCGTGTGGCGGTAAGCGTCGTAGGCGACATGTATTCGCTACCGTCAGGAGAGCTCACCGTAAAGGTGATGACGTTTTTCAATTGGAACTCACGAGCGCGCCCTGATGTGCTGTAAGAGATCACATCGCGACTCGAAGTGTTCTTCGTGATGCGAAGAATCGCTTCGGCGTCCTTGGCATCAGAAACTAAACGCACATTGCTCGAGGCACGCAAGAGCCTCGTTAATGTGGCAGCAAACCGCGAGTTCGACTCCATGTCAAGATACAGTGTCTCAAATGGCAAAGTGAAACTATTACGCAGGTGAAAGCCGCAGCCTGTGAGAAAACTTGCAGGAACCGCACATAAAAGAAGACGTCTAGAAATCGCCATAAGAAACTCACTTAAACAAAAGAAATGCAACAGGGGCATTATAAAGAGCGCATCGCTTTCGATTGGGGCATTTTTTAAGGGAAATTTGCCGATTTTTAATCCGAAGGTTTCAAGAGTTTTTGTCAGGCGTGGAAATTCTGTAACCAAGCGCTTCGAGAACTCTTTTCTTTTGCATTGCAAGAATACAATCCTTGCCGTTTTGGATTTTGTTGAGAGAAAAAAATGAATGAAGAGCAATTTAATCGCGAAAACGTTTTCGGCAAAGGCGTAGAAAACACGGCGTATGCCAAGTACTTTGTGGGACGCTCGTTTCTCAATCCCTTAACAAAACCCAAAGAAGATCCGCTTTTTCTCGCTAATGTCACCTTTGAGCCTGGATGCCGCAACAACTGGCATACGCATCACGCTAAAGCTGGCGGCGGTCAACTTCTTATCTGTGTAGCAGGCGAAGGCTGGTATCAAGAAAAAGGAAAGGCTCCTGTCACTCTTAAGCCAGGCTCTGTGATTACGATCCCTGCCGGAGTCTGTCACTGGCACGGCGCGAAAAGGAACAGTTGGTTCTCGCACATTGCCATAGAAATTCCTGGTGAAGAATGCCGCACCGAATGGTTCGGGCCTGTTACTGACGCCGAGTACAACGCGCTTTAGGTTTTCACTTTGAGCCGTCTTGGTTTTCGTTTTGTTACGAAAGCCAAGACCTCTTAGCAAAAGAAACGGGCGTTCTGCTTATAGAATGCGCTTATTCGGTTGTTTTGGTATTAAAGGCTTATTGATGGCAAGGTCCCTTACTATTGCTCTCGTTGTTTCCCTTTTTGCGACTGGCTTAGCGTTTGCCGCCGACGACGCCGTTGGCGAGTGCTATCGCACAATGACAAAGAAAGAGGATTTACGCGACTGTTTAACGCTTGAATTAAAAGAAGTGCAAGCGCAATACAACAGCGTCTTAGAGAGAATGCAAGCCAAAACGCGAACCTTCGATCGCACCAACAAAAAGAAGAATTCCTCAAAAGACCTCGCTGATGCCAATCGCAATTTCAATGCCTATATGAAAAGTGAATGTGAGTTGCGTGGCGAATTAAAGGGCGATAAAGAGGGCGAAGCCGAAGTCACTCTCGCTTGTCGCATCAATATGATGCGAGAAAGAAAGAGTGCTCTCGAAAACGATTTACTCGCTACCGAATAGTTAGAAGAAAAGCACGAGTCCTGCAGCGGCAATAAGAACAATCGTAATGATTGCCATCGCCAAGCCGTATCGGAACAAATAGCTTGGGCTTAATCCATAGGCAATGGGAATCGCTCGGATTGATGTCGGGAACATAAACCCTGTGTTAAAGGCCGCTGCCGTAATGTAGACGTAGGCAACAGGATCAACTCCGAGTTCGCTTGCAATGCCGATAGCCATTGGAACAGTGATAGCCGCTGCAGCTGTGTTACTCGCGACCTCGACAAAGACCATTGTGACCGCCACAATGACAATCAGTAGGAGTAGGCCTTCCCCTAGGTGTAACGACGTGATTGCCGCAGCAATCGTTTTTGTTGCCCCTGTGTTTGTGAGCAAATGCCCGAGCGCTAAGCCGCCAGCAAACAGTAAGAGAAGATTCCACTCGATTTTTGGATTCACGAGTTTCCACGTGGCAAAGGCCTTTCCATCTTTGCCACTGAGAACAAAACAGAGAATGCCGCAAATTAAAAAGAGTTGTGCAGGTTTTAAGCCTGGCAACCAGGCCGCATAGAGTTCCCGAGCGAAAGAAAGAATCAGAGGCGCGATAAAGAGAACGAGAGCAAGCTTTTCGTCGTAACTCATCTTCGGGAGTTTGGCGTATTGGGCCACAACAAAACCGCGCGTTTTCTCAAGCGAGAGATTCTTTGGACGAATGAAAAATAAAAAGATAAGCGTTGCGCCAACAAGCAGTAGCATCATGGGCATCATCTTGATGACCCATTCCATGTAAAAGTACTCGTGACCTGTGAGTTGCTCAAGATAGCTTACGGCAACAAGATTCATTGCGCCACCGAGTGGTGTGCCAAGACCTCCAAGCCCACAGCCCCACGCAATGGCCATCAGTAACACAAAGAGTAGGGGCTTCATGGAGTCACTGTTTTCGCCAGCTAAAAAGTGAATCATCGCTACGCACACTGGAACCATCAAAGCACAAACAACGGCATTGGGTAAGACGCTTGAAAGAACAACCGAGGCTAAGAACCACACAGCAATGTGCGTTTTAACCGACGGGCCAAGTAGCATCAGTGAAGAAATCGCAATGCGGCGATCAAGACCCGTGATTTCCCAAGTGGCAGAAATCACGCTTGCTCCTAAAAGCAAAACAACGATGTCAGAAAAATAAAGACTTGTGACCGATTCCATCGGCACAAGTCCAAAAAGAGCGTTTAAAGCAATCGGGATGAGGGCAGTTACCGCAGGGTCTACGGGCATTGCCACCCACCACCAGCCCATCCAAAGCATCGCACCAATGGAGACGCGGGCGCCAAAGGAAAGTGAGGTTTCAGGAAGTAGCCAAAGGCAAAGGAGAAATAACGATGGACCACAGAGTAGATGGAGAAGTCGTCTGTCTTTTATGGAGGGCATAGGTTAAGACCACTACTTTTAGGATTTAGATAACCTGAAACTTTAGGCTTATAAGAAGCCAAAATCAACAAAATTTCGCTTATACGCAATGGGTTTTTGACAAAAGAAAAAGCCGAAGAGTTTGTTTTCTCATCGGCTTTTATAGGGTTTCTTTCAAAGTCCTAACGACGAATCATTTCTTCGCGTTTTCTATCTTTATTGAGTTCAATCACTCGGCGCATGTCTTTTTCTAAGTCCAAGAGATTTAATTCGTGATAGCACTGTGCCATCAATTCCATCGCCTCGTCGCTCACGCTCGTTAACTGGAAGTCAGTCAAAATGACCTTCGCGCGATTTAATGCTGCAACGTAGGCTTTTCTTTCATAGTAGAACTTCGCGGTGTTTAACTGGTGGCGTGCCTGGGCCAAAACCAACTCATGCATCTTGCGCGTGGATTCTTTGGCGTAACGAGAATCAGGAAAGCGCCCGACGAGCTCTTTGAAAATATCGAAGGCGTCTCGCGCGGCTTGCGCATCACGCTCTGAGATATCCTGACGAATCATGGAGCTAATCAGGCCCTCGCGCTCATTTAATGTGGCAAGACCTTTTAAGTAAAGGGCATAGTCACTATTGGGGTGATTGGGGTAGGCGCGTAAGAAGCGATCTAATTGCTCAATGGCGGTCGCGGCCTCATCGTCTTTGAAGTAGACGTAGGCAAGTTCAATCTGCGCTTGTTGCGCATATGTGCCAAAGGGGTAGCGCGCTTCTAACTTAGTGTAGTAATCTTTAGCCACAGACCAATTCGAGTCATTCATGGCATCGCGCGCCTCGGAATAAAGTTTTTGCGCTGTCCAGTCGCGCGTGGGGTCAATTTCGAGAGATTGAAACCAGCTGCAACCGCTTGTAGCAAGAAGGGCCGAAAGCGCTAACGCACATCCAAGAGTGCGCATTGAAAAGGTGGACTTAGGATTCATGGTTACCAAGATAAAAAAATGTCCCGATGATTATAGAGGGGAAATTGGGTCGGTTACAGAAGAAAAAGATGACGACTTGTATCTAGAGGGGTTTTCTAGCGAGAAAACAAACCTAGAGAAACGTCATTTTGTGGTTTCTGTCGATGCTTTAACCGAAAGACTCGATAAGGTTCTCGCCGGTTTTATGCCCGAAATAAGCCGCGCCCGCATTCAGGAGTGGATAAAAAAGGGGGCAGTCGCCTTAAATGGCGAAGTCGCAGTTGACGTTCGCGCGAAGACTGGAGCGGCCGATGTAATCGATGTGACACCGCTTCCATCGGAAGAGGATCTCGCCTTTGAGGCCGAAGAAGGGATCGATTTTGATGTTCTTTATGAAGATGACGCCTTGATTGTCATTGATAAGCCAGCAGGGCTTGTTGTGCATCCGGCTGCGGGCCACTGGACAGGGACACTCCTCAATGGATTGCTTTTCCGATATCCAGAACTTAAGAAAGTTTCTCGAGCAGGCATCGTCCATCGATTGGATCGCGAAACTAGCGGATTGATGGTTGTTGCAAAAACAGAAGTCGCTCGAACCTCTCTTATTCGGCAACTTCAAGAAAGAACGGTGTGCCGAGAATATTGGGCCATTGTCTTAGGCATTGCCCCAGAAATGGGCTTTGTGGATACGCCAATTGGGCGTGATCCGAGAAATCCGATTCGCTTTGCCTGCAAAGGAATCGCAGCAAAGCCCGCAAAAACCCGAGTGCGTTTAGTCGAAGAGGCGACAGTGGCGAATCGTGCGATTAGCTGGGTGGCTTGTCGCTTAGAAACGGGTCGCACCCACCAAATTCGTGTGCATTTAACGAGTGTAGGTCTGCCGCTTTTGGGCGATCCCCTATATCGGACAAATGCGTCGAAGCTTCCTGAGGCGGCTGGAGTCGCAGCAACGTTTTCTCGTCAGGCACTACACGCCTCTCGCCTTAAGCTCGTTCACCCGACAACAGGGAAAACAATGAGTTGGTTTACGCCGCCGCCAGAGGATATGCGAGAACTGATGGACTTCTTGGGATTTGGTCCCACAGATGAGCCAACTCACGTATTCGACTAAAATCGCACGCGAAAAAAATTTTGAGGATTCAAAAATATGTCGCAATATAAAGAAGCCATTGAAGCGATTACGCCTAAACTCGTTGATGGCGTTGGAGCCCTTTTCACGGAACGCATCGGTGGTGTGTCTTCAGGACCTTGGGGTGGAATCGATGGCATTCAGGGTATGAATGTTGGAACGCACGTTGAAGATAACGCTGCGTGTGTGCGGATGAATCGCTCGATTTTGGCGCAACTTCTGCCAAGCGCTCCGCGTTGGATGACGCAGGTGCACGGCACTCGCGTTTTGGACGCCGAATCGATTACCGATGATGCGGTTGAAGCCGATGCGTCGACGAGTTTGACGCCAGGGGTGGTGTGTGTGGCGCAAGTAGCGGACTGTTTGCCAGTTCTTCTCGCAGAAAAGCACGCCAAGGGGGTGGCAGCCATTCACGCAGGCTGGAAGGGATTAAGCCTAGGCGTGATTGAGGCGGGAGTTCTTCGCTTAAAAGAACGCCTTCAAAACCCGAATGCTGAGCTTGTTGCGTGGTTGGGACCTCGGATTGGATTTGATGATTTCGAGTGTGGCGACGATGTCATTAACTGCTATCGGGCACGTTACCCAGATTTACCCGATGGGTTAGTTAGCTTAGGAGGCGGTAAGTATCGCCTAAGTCTTGCTGCCTACGCGCGCTACGCCTTAAAGAGCGTTGGCGTGACAGATGTGATTGATTGTGGCTTATCGACAGTAGCGGATGCCAAACGCTTTTATAGTTTCAGGCGCGATGGCGCCAAAAGTGGTCGCCACGCCGCTTTAATCTGGATTGAGGATAAACGCGCGTGAAAACCAAAAAGACGCCAAGCGTTGGCTTTGTAAGCCTCGGTTGTCCGAAGGCGCTTGTTGACACAGAAAAGCTTGTAACGCAGCTAAAAATCGCGGGCTACGCCATTGCCTCCGATTATCGAAGTGCAGATCTTGTTGTCGTTAATACCTGCGCCTTTATCGACGCGGCCGTTCAGGAGAGCCTCGAAGCAATCGATGAGGCGATGCGAGAAAACGGGCACGTTTTAGTCATTGGGTGCCTTGGTGGGAAAAAGGATAACGACGGAAGAAAGTGGCTTCAAAGTCGCTTTGATAATCTCGTTGGTATCGTGGGGCCTGACGCCATTGATGAGGCAATGGCGCTTATAAAAAGAGCGCTCCCTGCTGCGTTACAGACGCACAAAGAACTCGATACGCCCGCAGGGATTAAGCTAACGCCCGAGCACTATGCTTACCTCAAAATTAGCGAAGGCTGCTCACACCACTGCACGTTTTGCATCATCCCGGATTTGCGTGGTCCCTTAGTGAGCCGCCCGATTGGAGACGTTTTACGCGAGGCAGAATCCCTCATTACCCGTGGCGTGAAAGAGCTTCTTGTGATTAGCCAAGACACGGCTGCCTATGGGCTCGATACGCACTACAAAACAGGGTTTGTGGGAACAAGGCCCGTGAAGACCCGTTTTCTCGAGTTAGCCCAAGAGTTGTCCAAATTGGATTGCTGGACTCGCTTTCACTATGTCTACCCGTATCCGAGTGTGGATGCGGTTCTCCCGCTGATGGCTCAAGGCAAAATCCTTCCTTATTTGGATGTTCCTTTCCAGCACGCGCATCCACGGGTTTTAAAGGCGATGAAGCGGCCGGCAAGCGCTGAGAAAAACTTAGAGCGTATCGCTGCCTGGCGAAGTGTTTGCCCTGACGTGGCAATTCGCTCGACGTTTATTGTGGGTTTTCCTGGGGAAACCGAAGCCGAATTTGAGTACCTCTTGGATTTCTTGCGTGAAGCGCAGTTAGATCGCGTCGGGTGCTTTTCCTATAGTCCAGTTGAGGGCGCAAAGGCCAATGAGCTCCCCAATCCCGTGCCTGAGGCCGTAAAAGAAGAGCGGCGGCGTCGCTTTATGGAGGTGCAGGCAGAAATTTCTGCTCAAAACCTAAAGCGTCGTATTGGAAAGGTTGAGACGGTTCTCATTGATGAGGCAAGCGATGAAACGGGTTTTGCCATTGCTCGTAGCCGCTATGAGGCCCCTGACATCGATGGGATTATTCGGGTGAAAAGCGAAAAGCGCCTTTATCCAGGCGAATTCGTAACTGTGAAGATTACGGGTAGTAGCGAGCACGACTTAGAAGCCGTGCTCGAAGAGTAACGTCTTTTTACTACTTACCTAAGAGGGCGTTAAGTTGACGAATGAGTTCGTAGCTTGCGCCCTTAGCGTTTGAAGTGAGTTTTCCGTTCTTGTAGACAACGCCCGAGACACTGACGTGGTCGATGTCGGTGGTCTTAATCTTTTCGCCTGTTTTCTTATTGCCGAAGGCACTCACAAGATCGCCAATTAAATTCGTGACGTTCTTATTGATGCCTGTTGCCTTACGAATACCTAAGTCGGCTTCGATACGGGAAATTGTGAAAGAAAGGGGATTTAATGCAGTGAGTTTTGCCGATGTCACACGAATCGATTCAGCGCCAAAGATTTTCTTAGCGTTCTTTTCAACAGATAAGTTGCTGACGAGTGCATTCGCGGTCCCTTTAGCAGAACCTTTCTTGTAGTTGCCAGAAATCGAGAAATCAAGTGCGCCACTTTTCAGCGCCGAATTCGAGGCGCGTTCAACCCAAGGACTCGCAAGCGAGAGATTGGCGGATTTGACTGTGGCGTTAATGCTTGCGTCTTCATCTTTGGCGGCAAATGTTCCATTTGCGTCAAGCGTTCCGTTAAGTGCCTTGGCTTTTACTGTAAAAGGCGTCTTTCCTAAGTCACTTGTGATGGTTTTCACATCAACGTTAAGCGCTGTGAGACCAATGGTTTTGGGTTGACGAAAACCCGTGTCCTTTAGAAGCACTTGGCCATCGGTAATTGAAATTGAAGCCACGGACCACTTCCATGCATCGCTTTCCTTAGACTCTGTTTTGGCCTTTTCCTTTGTTTGGATTTTGCGTGGCGAGGAGCTCTTTTTACTTAAGTCCTTGATGTAAGTGACTTGAGGACTGGCGATCAAAACTGGGGCAATTGCCACAGAGCGATCCGAGATTGAAAACGTATCAACACCGGTTGAAACGCTTTTTACCGCAAAGTCGATAGCCGCCTCATCAAGAGCAAAATTTTTGATTTCTAAACCTTCAAGACTCACAGCCAAACTAAAGGGGTTAAAGGAAACCGAGCCAACGGTGACTTCGGCCTTGGGGCTTTGTTCTTTGACTTTTTCAATAATGGTCTTCTTTGCAAAATAGGGCACACCCACAAAGCCGCCTACGGTGTAACCGAGAAAGACGAGAACGGCTAAAGCAACACAGGTTTTTCCTAATGTCTTCATCGACAAACTCCATTTTTTAACAAAATGCTTCAAGAAATAGCGTTTTAAAATTCATTAGATTTCTAAATAAATCAAACGCTTTTTCCTCTTCTATCTTTTGGGTGGATTATAATCGCGCCACCCTAACTTTGGATTTTTTTTACAGATGCTTTCAACCGCGCTGATTGTTCTCCCTGATTTTGGTGTCATCCTTTTAGGGATTCTCCTAGCAAGAAAATTAGGATACACGCACGATTTTTGGCAAGTTGTCGAAAAGCTCGTTTACTTTATTCTTTTTCCGCCGCTACTTTTTCATTCGGTTGCAACAAGTCGTTTCTCTTTAGGAGAGGCATCGACTTTTCTTTTCTGTGGCTTTGCGGCGATGTTGGGCGCGGTTTTGCTCTCGTGGATTTTGTGCCGAGCCTGTGAGCTCGATGACTCAAGTCGCGCAAGCGCCTTTCAGTGCAACTTTCGCTTTAATTCCTACATTGGCTTTGCACTGACACTGAATATGTACGGCAAAGAGGGCTTTGCGCTTTTCGCTCTTTTTATGGCGTTTTGGGTGCCCGTGAGTTCAGCGATTGCGGTGACAGCACTAGCCAAAGCAAGTGCTGGTAAGGGCGCAACCTTCATAGGCGTTATTCGAGAGATTGTCAGAAACCCTCTTATTATCGCCACGGTCGCGGGGCTCCTTTGGAACCTCACGGGTCTTGGAATCTTTAAGCCCATTGATTTAATTTTCACGCGCTTAGGTAACGCCTCCCTGGCTTTGGGATTATTGGCGATTGGAGCCGCGCTCCGCTTTGAAACGATTCAAGGTTATAAGGCCATTGTCACGGGTTCGACACTCTTACGACTTGTGATTGTTCCCATCCTTTGCTTAATTGTGTGTCGCATTTGTGGACTAGAAAACTTAGCAACTGGCGTTCTTTTGATTTTTACGGCCCTACCGACGGCAAATTCCTGCTACATTTTGGCTGTACGTATGAGCGGAAATGGCCCGCTTGTGGCGGCGATCACTACCGCGCAGACGTTGGCGGCGATTATCACGATGCCTGTGATACTCACCATGGGACAACTTCTTTTTGGACTGTAAGATTATGATTACGCGCGAATCGATTACCTCCCGAATCTCTTGGCATGCTGTTCGTAGTACGGGCGCTGGTGGCCAGAATGTCAATAAAGTCAATACTGCAGTCGCAGCCGAAGTCGATCTAGTGAACCTTGGTTTTTCTCCTGAATCCATCGCTCGTGTAAGACAAGTTTTCACGCGCAATGTGACTGAAGCCGGCGTACTTTTCGTGAAAGCTCAGGAGTACCGCACACAAGAGATGAATCGAAAAAGCGCTTTTGCTCGCTTGATTCGTATGTTAGAGCGTGCCCTTGTGCCACGCAGAGCTAGGAGGCCCACAAAGCCAACACGGTCTTCCGTGGAAACGCGTCTTAAGAATAAAGCGCACCATTCCGAGAAAAAGAGAATGCGTCAAGCGCTTGAAGAATTCGAATGAAACCTTCGTATTTGAATGAGGACGACCGACGGTTCGCCGTCGGTTTTTCCTGTGGGGTGTTTGCTTGCGTCTTGTGGGGCTTGGTTTACCTTGTACCATTAGCGCTCCCTGACTATGACCCGGTGTATATCTCCGCGGGGCGCTTCGTAAGTTTCGGGGCGATTGCTTTGCCTCTTATTTATATTGAGCGTAAAGAGCTCTCTTATTACAAAGCCGCAGACTGGTGGCTTGTCACAAAGCTTGGCGTTATCGGAAACATTGTTTACTACTGGTCGCTTGCAGCATGTATTCAGTACGCAGGAGCGCCTTTAGCCGGGATGTGCATGTCGGTTGTCCCCGTTTCAGTGGCAATCATCGCCAATATTCGCGATAGGAAAAGGAACCGTTCGCTATCTTGGGGAAAACTCGTCCCAGGGTTGACTCTCATTGCTTTTGGATTTGTACTCGCCAATAGCGGTGAATTTGAAGCCGTCGTTCAAGCTCAAGGCGGTAGCGGCGTTAACTTTTGGATTGGCTTAGGTTTCGGAATTTTCGCTTTGGCTCTCTGGACGTGGTATCCGATTCGAAACTCGGATTGGCTTATCGATAATCCAAAGCGCTCAGCGACAACGTGGTCGACTGCGCAAGGCCTAGTGACGTTACCGTTTGCCACTATTCTTTATCTTGTCTATTGGGCCATTGACCCCAATGCGACAGATCTTCTCGGGGCAAGACCCGTGTGGTTTATTCTTGTTGCAGGGGGTTCAGGCATCGTTTGTTCTTGGATGGGAATCGCCTTTTGGAATGCCATGAGTCAGAGACTTCCGACGGTTTTAGCCGGTCACATGATTGTCTTTGAAACGGTGTTTGCTGTCCTTTTTGCCCACGCTTGGCGCGGCGCTTGGCCAAGTGCCACGATGCTCATCGGCCTTACTTTCTTAATTGCGGGCGTCTTCGTTTCTTTGGCGGCATTTCGAGCGGCAAAGAAAGCCAGTTAGTGCCCTAATTTTGAGCCGAGAATCGTCTCTCTGCCAAATCCATAGGTTTTCTTTAATTTCAATCGTTTATTCGGTCTAACTTTAGAGTTTGTCCGAGAGAAAGTTTATAAATTGTCTGAAAGAAAGTTTATAATTTGTCCGAATAAAAGTTTACATTTTGTCTGAAACACGACTACTTCTTGATGATTTAGAGAGAATAAAAGGAATTGCGTTATGGCGCTTAAGCATCGCTGGGCAAAGGATCTTCTTACATCAGCTCTTAGAACATTTCGTGTGGTAAGTGTCGTTGGCGCTCGGCAGTCTGGGAAAACGACGCTTGTGAGATATGAGTGCCCGATTCCTTCGGAATTTCGCTCTTTGGATATTGGAGCAACCCATAAAGCTGCTCTTGATGATCCGGCTTTTTTCGTTGAGCGTAAAGTCGGTAAGAGCCTTGTTATTGATGAGATTCAAAAGGCGCCCTTGCTTATCGGTGAAATCAAAGTCAAGGTTGACGAGAATCCCCAAAAGGGGCAGTACATTCTTACGGGGTCTTCCGATTTTCGAAAGCTCCCTCAGGCCAATGAATCTTTGGCTGGCCGCATTGGTTTTGTGCGTGTCAGAAACTTTACAGAATCTGAGTTTCGTGGAAAACAAGCCACTTTGCTTGAAAGGCTTTTTCGCGAGGATATCCCAGAATCCTGCAGTCCTGAAGACTGCAACAAAAGACTCATCCTTAGCCTTACGGAGAAGGGAGGTTTTTTCGAGCCGCAGGACCTATCTGCTGAGGATCGACGCAACTGGTATAGCTCGTACATTAATCAGCAAATTCTTCTTGATATACGAAATCTCTGGGGTACAAAGAGTAGCGATACCATAAAAGACTGTTTGGTTCACTTGGCAGCCTATTCAAGCAAGCTTTTTACTGCTCGATCCATTTCTAGACAGTTCAACGTGTCTTGGATCACGATTGAAAAGTATCTTTCAGCTATCGAAGCGATGTTCCTTGTTGACCGAGTTCCTGCTTGGGCAAAAAAAGACTACGACAGGCCAGGAAAAAGATCGAAGTTTTTTATGACAGATACGGGGCTGATGTGCTCTCTGCTAGGGATTGTGAATGCCGCTCAAAGAATTGAAGACACGGAGTTTTCTCAAAACGAAGGCGGAAAACTCGTCGAAACTTGGGCCTATAACCAGTTAGCCCCCGAAGTGGACCTTCATCCCCTTTGGGAGATGTTTCACTTAAGAACCAAGGCCCACGAGATTGATTTTCTCATTGAAGATGGGGAAAGAAACTACTTGGCTATCGACGTGAAGTCTTCGCAGCGCGTTAATTCAGACGACTTCAAACATATTCGCTGGTTCCAGGAATTAGAAGGACTCGAACACTGCATTGGTATTGTTTTGTACTCTGGGCACGAGGTCTTGTCATTTGGAAAGCGCTGTTATGCCATTCCGTTTGCCGCTTTGTGGATGGGTTAAAAAGTAAAAAAAGCCTCAATAAAAGGGCTCTTTTACAAAAAGAAAAGCAAAAAGTGAGACATAAGCTGTTTTCTGCTTGATTTTCCTAATCTTTTCTCTACAATGGCGGCTCTGAATCACGGTATGGGCGGTTTGACACCTGTACCGCTTGTTTTTAACCCTAACTTTTAGAAAGGTTTGATATGTCAACCATTGAGAAGAGTCAGATTGTTGCAAAGTTTCAGCGTGCCGCTGGAGACACAGGTTCTCCTGAGGTTCAGATTGCGCTTTTAACAGCGCGCATTAACGGTCTTACCGATCACTTCAAGGTTAACGTCAAGGATCATCATTCTCGTCGTGGTCTTTTGAAGATGGTGAGCCGCCGCCGTAAGCTTTTGGATTACTTAAAGCGTACAAACTTGAACGCCTATCGTAAGCTCATCGACGATTTGAAACTTCGTAAGTAATCATTGTTCACCGCGGCCGCCAAAACAAAGCGGCCGCGATGGTTTTTTGTAATACATACTCGCGCGAGTTTGTTTACCTTTTTCTGCCGTTTCCTGGATGGTTTTCGCGCGTTGCGACTTCGATGCTTTTTAGGCTAAGAACAACGAGGCCGCAGCGTGCCGTTCGAAGAGGAAAGGGCGCAAGGGAAAAACAAAATGGCGTGGGTACTTCATAGTTAAAGGATAACTTTACCCATGACAATGTTTAATAAGGTCTCCAAGTCGTTCCGATTTGGCGACCATGATGTGACACTCACAACAGGCGAAATCGCTCGTCAAGCAACTGGTGCCGTTATCTGTCAGATGGATGACACCGTGGTTCTTGCCACAGTGGTTGCTAAGAAAGAAACAAAGCCTGGTCAGGATTTCTTCCCGCTCACAGTCGACTACATTGAAAAGACCTATGCGGCAGGAAAGTTCCCTGGCGGGTTCTTTAAGCGCGAAGGTCGCCCGAGCGAAAAAGAAACGCTCACAAGTCGCTTAATCGATCGCCCGATTCGTCCGCTTTTCCCGGATGGCTTTTTTAACGAAGTTCAGGTCATCATTCACGTGATCTCAGTCGACCCTGAGGTCGATCCCGATATCCCCTCGATGATTGGTGCCTCAGCGGCGTTAATGATTTCTGGCATTCCCTTTAAGGGCCCGATTGGCGCTTGCCGCGTGGGCTACATTGATGGGCAGTACGTTTGCAACCCGAAAATTAGCGAGATGCCGAAGAGCAAACTCGACTTGGTGGTTTCTGGTACAGAGCGCGCTGTTTTGATGGTTGAGTCCGAAGCCGATCGCTTATCGGAAGAAACGATGTTGGGTGCTGTGGTTTTTGGTCACGAGCAGCAGCAGGTTGTGATTAACGCCATTCACGATTTGGTCGCTGAAGCCGGCAAACCCGCTTGGGATTGGACGCCTCCGACACCGAATGAAGCGTTGATTTCTCGCGTTCACGCTATCGCCGACGAGGGTCTTAAAGCGGCTTACACCATTCGTCAAAAGCAAGACCGCAACGAGAAGTTGCGTGAAGTCTATGAACTCGTTGAAAAGACGTTGACAGAAGAAGCCGAAGCGGCTGGAACTGAAGTTCCCGATATGAATGAAGTGAACGGCATTCTCTTTGAAACCGAAGCTCATATCGTTCGCTCGAACATTTTGGAAGGTAAGCCCCGTATCGACGGTCGTGATACCCGCACAGTGCGTCCGATTGAGATCCGTCAGGGCATTCTCCCGCGCACACACGGTTCCGCCCTCTTTACCCGTGGTGAAACCCAGGCCTTGGTGTTAACAACGCTTGGCACAAAGCAAGACGAACAAATCGTCGATTCGATTATGGGAGAAAGCCGCGAGCGTTTTATCCTTCACTACAACATGCCACCCTTTGCTACAGGTGAAACCGGTCGTGTCGGTAGCCCCAAGCGCCGTGAAATCGGCCATGGCCGTTTAGCTAAGCGCGCCTTAAAGGCCGTGATTCCGAGTGAAGAGGAATTTCCGTATTCGATTCGTGTCGTTAGCGAAATCTGTGAATCCAACGGCTCAAGCTCAATGGCTAGCGTCTGCGGTGGTTGCTTATCGCTTTTGGATGCTGGTGTTCCTTTGAAGGACTATGTCGCAGGCGTCGCAATGGGCCTAATTAAGGAAGGCAATCGCTTCGCAGTTCTTACGGATATCTTGGGCGATGAAGATCACTTAGGCGATATGGACTTTAAGGTTGCGGGTACCGAAAACGGTGTCACAGCCTTACAGATGGACATTAAGATTGAAGGCATCACAGTTGAGATTATGCAAGCGGCTTTAGCGCAAGCGCACGAAGGTCGTATGCACATCTTAGGTAAGATGCACGAGATGGCAGGTGGCGGCGCTAAGGCCTTATCCGATTGGGCTCCCCGCTTAGTCACATTTAAGATTAATCCCGAAAAGATTCGTGATGTGATCGGTAAGGGTGGCGCCACAATCCGTACGCTCACCGAAGAAACTGGTTGCGAAATCAACATCGAAGACGATGGCACAGTCACTCTTGCTTCGAGCGATGTGGCAAAGATTGATGCGGCTCGTAAGAGAATCGAAGAGATTACCGCTGAGGTTGAAGCAGGACAGATCTACGAAGGCACCGTGACACGCCTTTTGGACTTTGGTGCTCTTGTGCAACTTCTCCCAGGCAAAGAAGGGTTATTGCACATTAGCCAGATTGCTCGCGAACGCGTCAATCAAGTGAGCGATTACCTCAAGGAAGGCCAAGTCGTTCGCGTCAAGGTTCTCGAAGTCGGAGAAAAGGGCCGTATTCGTCTTTCGATGAAAGCGTTATTAAATGATGATCATCAAAGTGAATCAACGGGTGATATCCGAGAGGAATAATCTGTAAAATATTCGTTTCGAGTTTTGGGATTGGGCGAAAACGCTCAATTCCAAAATCTAGAAGGAAGAAAAACAAGATCCCGATAAAACTTCTTAAGGAAAAAAGAAAATGTCTCGTCAACTTCTCGTTGCCGCTAACTGGAAAATGAACGGCTCTTTGGCCGCCAACGCCGCTTGGATTGACTCGTTCTTGCCGCGTCTTAATACACTCACATGCGATGTCGTCGTTTGCTCTCCTGCAATCTACGTCTCGCAGCTTGCTGCTAGCTTTAAGGGCACAAAGATTGGTTTTGGTGGTGAAGACGTGAGTGAACACGATCACGGTGCCTACACAGGCGAAACCGCTGCCTCGATGCTCGTTGATGTCGGCGCCAATTGGGTGATTACTGGCCACTCTGAACGTCGCACCTATTTTGGTGATACAGACGCTCGTGTTGCTCTCAAAACAAAGGCTGCTCTTGAAAAGGGTTTAAAGCCCATCGTTTGCATCGGTGAAACATTAGCCGAACGCGAATCGGGTAAGACTCTTGAAGTTGTCGAACGTCAAGTGAAGGCTGTGATGGATGCCGTTGGAGCGAAGGCTCTCTTAAATGGTGTTTTGGCCTACGAACCCGTTTGGGCTATCGGCACAGGTAAGACTGCAACACCGGCTCAGGCCCAAGAAGTTCACGCTGCCATCCGTGCCTTTATCGCTAAGACAGACGCTGATGTTGCCGCTAAGATTCGCATTCTCTACGGTGGCTCGGTTAAGCCCGCCAACGCCGCTGAACTCTTTAGCCAGCCCGATATCGATGGTGGTTTAATTGGCGGTGCGGCCTTGAAGGCTGATGATTTTTACCAGATTTGCGCCGCTGCGGTGTAAATCTTAGAAGGATACGTTCAAATGCAGATGATTATGAGCATTGCGGTTGTCGTGCAGATTATTTCTGCCGTCGCCGTTATCGTTCTTGTGTTACTCCAGCACGGCAAGGGAGCCGATTTAGGTGCGGCTTTCGGGTCGGGAGCCTCGGGCTCGGTTTTTGGAGCCTCAGGATCGGCAAACTTTCTTTCGCGCTCCACGGCGGCTGCGGCCACTGTGTTTTTCTGCGCCACATTAGCCATTACGGTTGGTTCTGGTGCCTATCAGAAAAGTGCGCGTCAGAATGCGGCAGGTGTTCTCGGGACAGTGACTGTCGAGCAGCCTGCTGCGGGTGCAGAAAACACCGGAAACGATTTGCAATCGAACCAAATCCCGCGCTAAAATACGCGCTTCCGTTGACGGGGGTAACTTCGCAAACGGAAGCGTGAAAATTAGTTAAGCGGTCGTGGCGAAATTGGTAGACGCGCAGCCTTGAGGTGGCTGTGGCGAGAGTCATGAGAGTTCGAGTCTCTCCGACCGCACCACATCAGGACTGGGGTATCGCCAAGTCCGGTTAAGGCAGCGGATTCTGAATCCGCCACTCGTAGGTTCGAATCCTACTACCCCTGCCAGACAAATCCTTGGGAAAAGATTTCCTTCCAATGCGGAAGGATTTTTTTTACCCATACCTCTCAAAATCACTTCCCTAGGCGAGCCAAAATCAAATAAAAATTCTTTGGATTTTGTTTTGCAAAATTTGCCTTTTTGGGCTTACGGAAAGACGCCTGAAAATAAACGAAAACCCCTATCAAGTTGCCTATTTATGACAAATGAGATTGTATAAATATGACAAGTCCTAGGCATTGCTATTAAGCGATGACCGATAGGGTTCTCTCATTCGTGTTTCAAAAGAAATCTTTGACAACTTCAATAGAGGTTTTCTATTTTCGGTTTTGGGGTTAAAAAATGGGCTACCTAGCGGTTTTTTCTAGGTATTTTTTCAAAGGACTTTTTGATTGAGGACAAAGGAAGGAAAACGAGCCTAGAAAATGTAACTTTTCTTTTCTAGAGAGACGGCTACCCCTCTATAATGGGTCGATGGGGGAGGCTCTTTCCATATACCCGGCGGAAGGAGTACAGAAGCGCATTTCTGCGCAACTTACGGGCTCTCTTACACATCTTCTGAAAAGGCATTTTCTCGTGACTTCTTTTGACAGACGCCTTGTTAGCCTTGTTTTTCTCTTACCGCTTTGCGGCTCTTTTAACGCGCTTGCCGCAAGCGTGAATGTCAACCCAAATCTTCCTGCCAATGAAATGCGCCAGA
>CAVEMY010000003.1:0-63727 GCA_963617005.1 Parabacteroides distasonis
TGACTCCGTTAAATATCGATATTGGCCGCAAATAAAGCGTTTTCTTCAATAAAGGCGCGTCGTGGTTCAACCTCATCGCCCATGAGCATGGAGAAGATGTCATCGGCTTTACTGGCATCTTCTAAGCGTACACGCAATAGACGCCTTGTCTGAGGATTCATCGTCGTCTCAAAGAGCTCTTCGGAGTTCATTTCTCCTAGCCCTTTGTAGCGCTGCTTTCTTACGCCGCTTTCAGCTTGAGAAAGTAACCAATGAACAGCTTCACCAAAGTTCTTAATCGCTTGCGAATTCGCTGCGCGAACTACACGGGCGCCTTCCTTAATCAGACCTTTAAGGACGCTTGCGGCCTGCGTCAGTGTTGCGTAGTCCTTCGAGCGTAAGAAGTCTGGTGTGATGTAGGTGTGATGCGTATTGCCGTAAATATGGTGGCTGATGCAAATCTGCCAGTGTTGCTTTTCCTCGTTAAAGAGAGCTTTCGTCGTGATTTCTCGATCACGCATTTCCGCTGCGAGCGCTTGAGCACTCGCTACAGCTTGATTCTCATCATCGAGAGAAATCGAAACACCCGAAGAAATCGCTAATAAGGCGGCGCGATCGATCACTTGGCTTAAGCGGTCGATTGTGGCTTTAGATTGCTCAAATTCAGTGATGAGCTTTTCAAGATCTGTTCCACGAATTCCGACATTGGCATTGAAATCGGCTTCTGAGCAAAAGAGCGTTGCGTCTTTTAAGGCGATATCCAATAGGTAGCGCGCCATCTCTTCATCGTCTTTGATGTAAATCTTTTTCTCAACGTTATTCTTATCGCGTCCGCCTGTGAAGATGCCGTACAAAGGAGGCTGAGCAATATAGACATGCCCTCCTTCGATTAATTGCGGCATCTGACGATAAAAGAACGTCAATAAAAGGGTGCGGATATGGGCGCCATCGACGTCAGCATCGGTCATCAAAATGATGCGGTGATAGCGTAGTTTCTCTAGAGAGAAATCATTTTTCAATTGCGTCCCGAGAGCAAGAACCAGTGTTTTAATCTGTTCACTATCGAGTAATTTATCCACTGACGCTTTTTCAACGTTAAGAATCTTTCCGCGTAAGGGAAGAATCGCTTGGTATTCGCGATCGCGTCCGGTTTTCGCAGACCCGCCAGCGCTATCGCCCTCGACTAAGAAGACTTCGCTTGCTGCTGGATCTTTACTTGAGCAATCGGCAAGCTTTCCAGGAAGTCCTCCACCAAAGATTTGCTTACGCGTCACTTCGCGAGCTTTACGGGCCGCTTCTCTCGCGCGAGCCGCGCCGACGATCTTGTTGCAGATGTCTTTCGCTTGATCGGGATGCTCTTCAAGGTACGTGGATAAGCCGTCGCTCACAGCCGCGTAAACCGCTGGCTGCACTTCGCTTGTGACAAGCTTATCTTTTGTCTGAGAACTAAAGGATGGCTGTGGCACTTTCACAGAAAGCACACAAGTCAAACCTTCACGCATATCTTCGCCGGTGATTTCAAACTTATCGTTCTTTTTAAGAATATCGTTATTGGCGATGTAGTTTTTAAAGACCTGCGTCATGGCATTACGAAGGCCTGTGACGTGGGTGCCACCGTCGCGCTGCGGAATGTTGTTTGTGTAAGCCGCAAGCGATTCGTTATAGGAGTCGTTCCACTGGAAAGCGGCTTCAACGTAGACAGGAATCTCTTTCGTACTATCCTTAGAAGACTTTTGCTGAACAGTGCGTTGGATATAAATCGGGTCCTTATGAATCGGTGTACGTGTTGTGTTCTTAAAGAGCACAAAGGAGCGAACACCGCCTTCACTTTCAAGTCTTACGTGCTTGGCGGTTCTTTCGTCAGTTAATTCGATATCAACACCGGAATTTAAGTACGAGAGCTCTCTTAATCTTGTGAGAAGTGTGTCGTAATTGAATTCCGTAATTGGTGTGAAAATCTCAGGGTCAGGTAAGAAGTGAACTTCTGTGCCACGCTTTGTGGTTTCTCCAAGGTCTTTCATGGGAGAAATTTGATAGCTTGCGCCTGTAGCGGGATCCACTTTCGTTTCAATGACCCGATCGACGACATTCCCGTGCTCAAAGCGAAGCGCCTTAGTGCGTCCATCACGATGAACGACAAGTTCTAACCAAGAAGCTAAAGCATTGACGCAAGAGACACCGACGCCGTGTAAACCGCCGGAAATCTTGTAGCCGTTATCATCGAACTTACCGCCTGCGTGTAATTCCGTTAAAGCAATTTCCGCAGCAGAGCGCTTTGGCTTATGTTTATCGTCAAGCTTAACAGCCGTTGGAATTCCTCGACCATCATCGATGACGGTTACAGAATTATCCATGTGAATCGTCACAAAGATGTTCTTTGCAAACCCAGCCATCGCTTCGTCGATGGAGTTGTCGACAACCTCGTAGACAAGATGATGGAGCCCCGAGCCGTCGGAGGTGTCTCCGATGTACATTCCAGGCCGCTTACGAACAGCTTCTAATCCTTCGAGAATTTTGATGTTTGTTTCGTTGTAGGTCGATGATTCTTGTGTTGCTTTCTGTTCTATCTCGTCCATTTTGTCGACGTCAATTTGTGAGTAAATCGATAAAAATTAAACTCGAAACGCCAACAGAGTCATTTCTTTTGTTGGCGTTTCAAGGTAAACCTAAGGTGTGTTCATTAGATGCGCATTGGCATCAGAACATAGCGGAATTGCTCGCTTTCTGGCATCGTAAGAAGCGAGGCTCCATGCGACGAAGAGAAAGAAAAACGAACATCCGTATTTCTTAGGTTATTTAATACATCAAGTAGGTAAGTGACATTAAATCCAAGGTCAAGTTCTTCGCCGTTATAGTCGATATCGATTGTTTCAACCGCTTCTTCCATATCGGAGTTGACACTTTGAATTTGAAGTTTCCCGTTTGAAACTAACCAGCGTAAACCTTTGAATTTTTCATTGGCGAGAATGGCAACGCGACGCAATGCACCGATTAATTTTTCACGGTTCACTAAGAACATCTTGTCGTTATTCGTTGGAATCACGCGCGTGTAATCGGGATACTTCCCGTTAATTAACTTCGCGATAAATTCAATATCGCCAAAAGAGAATTTTGCGTGTTCTTCACCGATTTCAATATCGACGAGTTCATCGGTATCGGGCAGTAACTTCATTAACTGCAAAACGGCTTTACGCGGAATAATCACTTCAAAAGGCGCGTCGATTGCGACTTCGCAATTGACTTCGCAGCACGCTAAACGGTGACCGTCTGTGGAAACGGTGCGGACAAATTTTGGATCGACCACAAGAAGCAATCCGTTTAAGTAATAGCGGATGTCTTGTTGAGCCATCGCAAAGTGCACCATCTGAAGAAGGTATTTCAGCGCAGAGGCAGGCATCTGAAATTTCTTTCCAGCAACGATAGCGGGAAGTGACGGATATTCATCTGCGTTAAGTTGCGCAAGAGCAAAGCGTCCCGTTTGAGCATGAAGAATGACTTTCTTTCCTTCAATATCCACAGAGATTGCTTCCTCGGATTTCGGCAGCGCCGTTAAGATGGAAATAAACTTTGAAGCTGGTATCGTTGTCTTAACGGGTTCTGTACCAAAACCAATCTTGGCGTGCGTTTTAATTTGAATATCTAAGTCTGTTGTTGTGAAGGTGAGGTTATCGCCCTCTTTTTCGACAAGAATATTGGCAAGAATCGGAAGTGTCTGACGACCTTCAATGATTCCTCCGACAACAGCCAAGGGTTTAAGAAGCGCCTCACGCCCACACTCAATAAATTGCATAAAAAAGCCTCCGAATCAACCGTTCAATCAGCGTGTTTTTCTCCCTTAATTCTATAGAAAAAAAAGACTTTTTGAACGGAAATTCGAGGTGCTTTTCTAGCTCTTGATGCGCTGTTCTAAAAGGTGAATATCGTTGCGTAATTCGCTATCGGTTGAGAGCGAGGAAGCGACCTTTCGGCAGGCATATAAAACGGTCGTGTGATCTTTGCCGCCAAACATCGCTCCAATCTCAGGCAAACTCTTTTGCGTGAGTTCTTTAGCAAGATACATCGCCACTTGACGCGCATGAGAAATCGAGGCGATTCTCTTTTTTGAAAGTAAATCAACCTGTTTTATCTTAAAGTGCTCGCAAACAAGCTGCTGAATTGTCTCGATCGTAACGGGAATCGAGGTGGAGTGAAAGATATCTTTTAAGGCCTCGAAAACGGTCTGCATCGTCACAGGGACCTTGTGAAAGTTCGTGTAAGCCAAAATCTGTTGCACAGCCCCTTCAAGTTCTCTGACGTTACTTCTGAGTCTCTTGGCGATTTCTTCTGCGACATCGGTGGGCATAGAAATCCCAGAGCGCTCAGCTTTATTAAGAAGAATCTGAACACGCATTTCTAGTTCTGGCGGCTCGACTTCAACGGTAATTCCTTGTGTCAAACGACTTAAAAGGCGCTCCTGCAATTCCTTTAAGTCTCTCGGGTACGTATCGCTTGTCATCACGATTTGCTTACCGTGCGGCACCATATGCTCAAAGACCTGGAAAAAGCTCGCCTGTGTGCCTTTGCGGTTAGAAAACCCTTGAATATCATCGATTAGTAGCATATCGAGGTTTTGATAGCGCTGCTCGAAATGACGAATTTCCGTAAAGTAGCGTGTCGGATCAGCGTTGAGTAACCGCATCACGCCCGTATATTCTTCAAGATACTGCTGCGCTGAGATGCACAGGACACGATGAAAGGGGTTGTTCTTTAAGAACTGATGGCCAATGGCGTGCATCAGATGCGTTTTGCCAAGTCCGACACCCCCGTAGATAATCAAGGGGTTATAAAGGGGTTTTCCCACGCTATTTGCCACTTGCATTGCAGCGGCATAGGCCATCTGATTGGCTTTACCTTGAACGATGTTTTCGAAGGTTAATTCTGGTAAAAGCCCTGATTTATCCTGCGCTTTTTCTCGCTCAATCTCATTTTTTGTCTTAATGGCATTTTGAGCCGTCACGGTCGGTTGCGAGGGAGCTTTTGCCACAACACCCCAGGTTAATGTAACAGGGTGGCCAGCGACAGAGGCAACAACTTCCGCAAGCGTTGAGGCGTAAGCGGCCTTAAGAGCCGTCAACTTGGCGCTTGAAGCGGCCAAGATTTTTAATTCGTTTTTCGATAAAAAATCACTGTCGTCTGCTTGTAGCTCAGAAAACCAGGTATGGAAAAGCTCGGGAGTAACCTCCTCGCGAAGCTTATTAAGACAGTGTGACCAAAACTCAGACATCATAAAAATAGCGACAAAAACAAGTAGGCACAAACGCGAGTTTGCGCCGAAAAATTTGTAACACGATGAGAAATCGTTCGAGGATTTTATAGAGGAGAAAAAAAGTTATCCACAGGCTTTTTGATTGAAAAATAGTACAAAACAAAAGCCAGATACAACGCTTTGCGGATTGCAGGGGAGATCCGCACAAAATCTTGGGATAAGAAAAATCTCAATCGGAAAAATTGGGCCAAGATCGCTTCTTTGTTTCAGATTTCTCGGGTCTTATCATTGACAAATCTAGGCTTAATAGAGTGTAATATGCGCTTTTCACAGGGGGCGACGTTCGAGCAATCGATTGTCGCGTGGGGTATTTTGCCCCTGAACCTTAAGGAAAGATTTCTCGATTTCAGAAAACTTTACGTGAGTTTTCTGATGTTGTTTTGTATATTTTTATTTATAAATCAGGAAATAATTAATTATGGCTACCAAGCGTACATATCAACCTTCCAAGGTCAAGCGCGCTCGCACGCACGGCTTTTTGGTTCGTTCTCGCACTCGTGGTGGACGTCTTGTTTTGGCTCGACGTCGTGCCAAGGGTCGGCATAAGCTGGCTCTCTAGGTGTTGATTTAATGCCGGATTTAGGGAGTAAGCCGGATAGCTCGAAATCGAATCGACGAGAAAAATTTCCGAAATCGTCGAGGATTCTTCGGCCAGAAGATTTTGGTTTGGTTTTACGCTCACCCTCACCAGGATTGCGATTTCGAAGAGAAATCATCTCACTTGCAGCGCGAATGACAAAAGAGCCCGGACGGGTTCGAATCGGTCTAACTGTTGGAAAACACAATGTGGCTCGCGCCGTAGACCGAGTGCTTGTAAAGCGCGTGATGCGAGAAAATATCCGAAATGCTCTCCCCTGTATTAGAGAAGAGTGCCTGAGTCGGAAAATTGGACTTGACGTGAGCCTACGCATTCGAGAAAAGTTCTCTTGCGCAGGTCCCGAGATAAGCTTAAAGGCGCAAAAAAATCGGATTCGTCAGTTCACAAAAGACTGCGTTGACTCTCTAATCAAAAAGGTTCGGCAACTTCCGAATGAAGAAGAAAAATGCTTGCAAAAGTGTTGATTTCTCTAGTACGGATGTATCAACTGATGTTTTCCGGATGGGTCGGATGGCAATGCCGGTTTATTCCGACCTGTTCAAATTATGCAATTGAAGCGTTCGAGCGGCATGGAGCGCTAAAAGGCCTCTGGCTTACAGTGATGCGGTTGGCTCGTTGCCATCCTTTAGGCGGTCGAGGTCTTGATCCAGTGCCAGTCGAATTTGAGTGGTTCCCGTGGCGTCATTCGGGAGACGTTCGCAGATAAAGCTGCCTAAATGGCAGAAAAGTTTTAACAACAGAAGATTGGGCTTAGTATGGGAAGCGATTTTCAACGAACAATTCTCTGGGTGGTTCTAGCGGCTGCCTGTTTCATGCTTTATGACAACTGGCAGGTTTATAACGGAAAGCCCTCAATGTTTGGGTCTGAACCTGTTGCAGAACAGACAGCGAGTGATGGATCTGTGCCTGCTACTGGCTCTGGCGACGTGGCCAATCAAACGATTGTGGATGCCGTTGCCAAGGGTGTAATCCAAACGGGTAAACCCGTCGAAGTTTCAACCGACTTATTGAAGTTGCGTTTCGATGAAAATGGTGCCGTTTTAACGCGTGCCGAGCTCTTAAAAGAGCGTCAAGAAGCCGATTGGACGGAGGTTGGCCTTATCGGAAAGATTCTTGGCAATAAGGCGCCTGAGTTAAAGAATATTGTTCTTTTTGATGTGACACCGCGCCGCGCGTATGTCGCTCAAACAGGGCTTATTGGTGGTGACTTCCCGAACCACAAGACACTCTTTAAGTATTCTGGAACGCAAGAAGGAACTAAGGTCGTTGGTGACAAAACGCTTGCCGTTAAGAGAGTTGTGTTTACGGCGCAAACAGGAAGCGTTATCCTTGAAAAAACATTCGAAATCACAGATGGCCAATACGGAATCTTGGTTTCGCACAAGGTAATCAATAACGGCAAATCGCCAATCACTCCTTCTGTTTACTATCAGTTAACACGTGACGGAGAAAAACCCGAAGGTGAAAGCTCCTTCTATTACACCTATACGGGTCCTGCGGTTTACACAGACGATGTGAAATTTAAGAAGATTGCCTTCGATGAAATCGAGGTTAAGCCCGACACTGTCGCTCGCGAAGACAATGGCTGGATTGCCATGATTCAGCACTACTTCGTCACAGCTTGGGCCGATGCACCAGGAGCTGCGAAGGCCGATCACGAGTTCTATACCCGTAAGCTCGATAAGAATCTTTACTCGGTCGGATCGATTGTGCGCTTGAATTCAGTTGCGCCCAATCAGAGCTTAACCACACAGGCCGTTCTTTATGTTGGTCCGCAAGATCAAAAGCGCCTAGCGCAAGTTGCTACAGGGCTTGATTTGGTTGTTGACTACGGGTGGCTTACGATGCTTGCTAAGCCCATCTATAGCGTTCTTTATTGGCTCTACGGCCTCGTTGGAAACTGGGGCTGGGCTATTGTGCTCTTGACCTGCTTAGTCAAATTAATCCTTTATCCTGTGAGTGCGGCTGGCTACAAATCCATGGCTCGCATGAAGGAAGTGACGCCGCGCATGAAGGCTTTGCAACAGCAGTACGGCAAAGATAAGCAGCGCCTGCAAGTTGCGATGATGGAGCTTTACAAGAAAGAGAAGATCAATCCTGTGGGTGGGTGTTTGCCGATTGCCTTACAGATTCCTGTCTTCTTAGCGTTGTACTGGGTGCTTTTGGCGAGTGTCGAACTGCGTGGATCTGAGTGGATTCTTTGGGTTAACGACTTGGCAATGCCCGATAGCTGGCTTGTTTTGCCTGCCATCATGATGATTACGATGGTTTTGCAGATGTTCTTAAATCCGGCACCGATGGATCCGATGCAAAAGAGAATTATGTACATCATGCCTGTTGTGTTTGGCGTTATGTTCTTCTTCTTCGCATCAGGCCTAGTTCTTTATTGGTTAACCAATAACGTACTTTCGATTGCGCAGCAGTGGTTTGTTAATCGTCAGATTGCCACAGAAAGAGCGCGCCGTATTGCAGCGGCAAACGAAAAAGAGGTTTTCCCTGTAAAGAGTAAGGAAGCAAAGGCAAAGAAGAAGTAAAAAGCCCTTTTTTCCTTCGTGATAAGAGCCCTGTTCGAGCAATCGGATGGGGCTTTTCTTAAGAGAAATCAGTGGGTTTCTTTTGGTTTAATCGGCTTCTTCTTAGGTGCATCGCTAGAGGGATTGGCCAAAGCCAAGCGCTGATAAACCAGAGAAAGAACCACCTAAGAGAAAGATTGCAACGCTTGCTATCTTTGGAGATGAAAAAGACGCTTACGGCTCCGGCAATAATCCAAAGAAGGAGTCCCCCGTAGACCGCGACACGCGCCTCATAGGTGTCGCCTACGGCGCCCGCTAAGAAAGCACTGATTGGAACAGAGACAAGAACAGCAACACAAACGCCGACAAGCGGTGCTCCAAAGTTGCGCGATGAGCCCTTAAGCGACATAGTCAATCCAAAATAAGAGGAAACAAAGCTTATCTTAGTAGAATTCACATCTCTGAGAAAGCTGTTGGTTGGAAAAGAAAAAATGCAAGAGAAATCAGAACCGATTGTGGCAAGAGCTACCGCTGCTGGGCGCGGAGGCATTGGGATTGTTCGCATTTCCGGCGAAAGCGAGGATATTTCTTTTATTTCTAAAGCGCTTTTTGGCGAGAAACCATTAGAGCCACGCCACGCACATTTAAAGGAAATTAAAGATAGCCAAGGAGAACTTATCGATCAAGCGATTGTTCTTTTCTTTCCTGCTCCCCACTCCTATACAGCAGAAACGGTTCTTGAGATTCAAGCGCACGGTGGTTTAATTGTTGTTGACCGAATTATTGAGCGAGCCCTAGATGTGGGTTCTACAGTCGGAATTCGCTTAGCTCGCCCAGGCGAATTCACGGAAAGAGCCTTTTTAAACGGAAGAATTGATCTCGCGCAAGCAGAAGCCGTTGCCGACTTAATTGATGCGGGTAGCGAAGCGGCTGCTCGAGCGGCATCTCGATCATTACAAGGCGTTTTTTCCAAAGAAATTCAAGAACTTAACGAAGAATTGCTTTCTTTGCGTACCTATGTGGAGGCAACGCTCGATTTTCCTGAAGAAGAAGTTGATTTCATTGAAAAAGGAAACATACGCAAGAACGTTTCCCTTTTGCTTGAAAGACTAGAGAGAATCAATAAGGCCGCCATGCGTGGTAAGACGCTACGCGATGGTCTTCATGTTGTTTTAGTTGGAGAGCCTAACGTCGGAAAGAGTTCTCTTATGAATGCACTTGCAGGGCGCGATGTTTCCATTGTCACAGAAGTAGCGGGAACAACACGCGATCGCATTGAGTGTGAGATTAATCTTGACGGGTTACTGATTAAAGTCACGGATACGGCTGGGTTGCGAGAAACGAAGGACATTGTGGAGTCTCTCGGGGTTCAAAGAGCAAAAGAAGCCGTGGAATCGGCCGATGTGGTGATTTTCCTTAAGGATGCTTCAAAGAAAGCCTTTGAAAAAGAAGAAGAATTAGCATTTTTGGCTGGCCATATCCGAAGTGGCGTCACATATTTAAACGTCGTCAATAAGATTGATTTGTGTCCTGAAGTCCCCTCCCCTTTAACAAAGGATGACATCCTAATCTCAGCAAAGACTGGATCAGGGTTAGACGCTCTTATCTCTAGGCTTAAGGCTTTGGCAGGTTGCGAAAGCGGCGAAGGAGACTTTATTGCTAGAACTCGCCACTTGGAATGCCTATCTCGAGCCAAGGAAAGTTTAGAGAAAGTAAGTCTTAACCTAGAAGCGATGAATCTTGAACTCGCCGCCGAAGAAATGAGGCTTGCTGGTAATGCTCTAGGGGAAATCGTGGGTGAGACGCTGCCTGATGACATCTTGGGAAGGATTTTCTCAACGTTCTGCATCGGAAAGTAGACGGAATTTAGCCCTCTCCCCTACTCTTAAGCTTAAAGCGAGACAGATTCAAGGGCTGAATGTTTCACGTGAAACATCCAAAAAGTGACTTTTTCGCTAAAAAAGCGCCATTTTGTTTTGAGCCTGAAATTCCGAGAGAAAACGCTTCGGAGACTCTTTGCAACTTTTTGACATTTGGTATCGGAAAATTGCAACGAATCTAGGTTAGTCATCGTCTCTCTTATTAGAATGTCACCTACTTAAAAATCAGATTGAATGTTTCACGTGAAACAATAAAAAATGCAAAGCATGGGATTATTTGATGTTATCGTCATCGGCTGCGGGCATGCGGGTGCTGAGGCTTGTCTAGCCGCTGCACGCATGGGTGCTAAGACGCTTCTAATTACTCAAAACATTGATACGATTGGGGAGCTTTCTTGCAACCCCTCTATCGGCGGTATTGGTAAAGGACATCTTGTTAAAGAGCTTGATGCGATGGGTGGCGCTATGGGCGCCGTAACGGACGCTTCAGGGATTCAGTTTCGTATTTTGAATGCCTCTAAGGGGCCAGCTGTTAGAGCAACACGTGCTCAAATCGATCGCGCCATTTATAAGCAGGTTATGCGCTCTCGTATTGAGAACCAGAAGAACCTAGTCGTTGTTCAGCAAACGATTGACGACATTCTTGTTGAAAACAATCATGTCACAGGTGTACGGACAAAGATTGGCGTTGAGTTTGGCGCTAAAGCCGTAGTTCTTTGCGCGGGAACCTTCTTAAATGGTTTAGTGCACGTTGGGTTGGAACATTACCCTGCAGGACGTGTTGCCAATCCCCCTAGCCTACGTTTGGCTAAACGCTTAGAAGAATTGGGATTGCCAAAAGGTCGCCTTAAGACAGGAACTCCAGCACGAATCGATGGACGTTCGATTGATTTTTCTAAATGTATTGAGCAGCCTGGCGATTTAGAGCCTATCCCCTCTTTTTCTTTAATGGAACCCGGTATTGAACATCCCAAGCAGGTTTCATGCTGGATTACGCATACAAATAAGAAGATGCATGAGATTATTCTCAATAATCTTGATCGTTCGCCACTGTATGCGGGTGTCATTGAAGGTATTGGGCCTCGTTATTGCCCCTCAATTGAAGACAAGATTCATCGCTTTAAGGGAAAAGATTCGCATCAAATCTTTTTGGAGCCTGAAGGCCTTTCTACAAATCTCTTTTATCCGAACGGAATCTCAACATCGCTTCCTTATGATGTGCAGATTGCGATGATTCATTGTGTTCCAGGACTTGAAAATGCCCATCTTGTTCGCCCTGGTTATGCGATTGAATACGATTACTATGATCCGAGAGCTTTAAAGAGAACATTTGAAACGCAGGCTATTAACGGTCTTTACTTTGCAGGCCAAATTAACGGCACAACGGGATATGAAGAAGCTGCTGCGCAAGGATTGTTAGCAGGAGCTAATGCTGCGGCCGAAGCTCTCGGTAAAGAGCAATGGGAACCGCTTCGCAGCGAATGCTATTTAGGTGTTTTAGTCGATGATCTAACAACACGCGGTGTTACTGAGCCCTACAGAATGTTCACAAGTCGCGCGGAGTATCGTCTTTCTTTACGTGAAGACAATGCAGACGTAAGACTTTGTGCAAAAGCTCGTGAAATGGGATTACTAGATGATGAAAAATGGGCTAGGTATCAAAGAAAGCACGAAGCTGTCGAAAAAGAATTAAACCGCCTTAAGTCAACGTGGGTTACGCCTCAGGGCTTGTTACCTGGCGAAGCAGAACGTGTTTTAGGTAGTCCCATTGAACGTGAGTATTCTTTAGCTGCTTTGCTTTCACGCCCAAGAGTGGAATACAAAGATCTTGTGACATTAAAGAAGGCAAACGGAGAAAATGTTTCACGTGAAACATTAAATAACGAAACTGAGATTGAACAGGTCGAAATCTCGCTTAAATATAAAGGCTATATTGATCGACAAACAGAAGAAATCAAAAAAGCCGCTGCGCACGAACAAACGCGATTGCCTGAAGATATTGATTACGATGCAGTAGCGGGACTTTCATTTGAAGTGCGTCAACGCTTAAAAGAAGTGCGTCCAGAGACGTTAGGGCAGGCGGGACGTATTTCTGGTGTGACACCAGCGGCGATTTCTTTACTGATGGTGCATTTAAAACGTTTAAAGTGGGGAAAGTCGTGACCATTCTTTGTGCCGAGAGAATTATTTCTGATGCTCGCACGATGGGCCTTACGTTAACCGAACAACAAGGCGAGCGTTTGGCCGAGTTTGGTCGGCTCTTACTGAAATGGAATAGGGTATATAACCTCACGAGCATTACTTCTGAAGAAGATGTTCTCACGAAACACATTTTGGATGCGTTAAGTTTTGTTGCGGCAATTCAAGATAGTAAGCTCACCTCAATTCTTGATGTTGGAAGTGGGGGAGGGCTACCAGCGATTCCACTGGCTATTGTTCGAGAAGAAGTTGAAGTGACGATGATTGACTCGGTACAAAAGAAAACGTCTTTTTTGCAGCAGGTTATCGTGCAGCTAGGTTTAAAAAATGCCAAGGTCGTTCACTCACGTATAGAAGATTTTCCGGGTAGCTTATGTGATGCCGTTACAGCTCGAGCATTTGCTACTTTAGAAAAGACAGTTTCATTAACGAAACGTTTTCTGAAACCCTCGGGAAGTTGGCTTTTGATGAAGGGGAAGGATCCCGTAGAAGAAATTGCAGAACTTCCGAGCGAAGTGAAGGTGACAGAAAAGAGAGAATTGATGGTTCCTGGGCTCAATTCTGAGCGTTGTTTAATCGTAATTGAGCCCGTTAGAACATCTGTTTAAAAAGTTTGAGGCGATTTAAAAACGCCTATTTTTAGGGAAAAGGCATAAAAAGCCTTTTATATCAAAGGATTAGAGACATAAAAAACGGCACTTTTGGAGATGAGTATGTTAAGTGGTCCTGAAGGTTTGAGTTTTTATACGACACTCTTAGTGGTGTTTTCCGCTTTCTTGCCTGCCATTAATCCATTTGGTGGCTCGATGCTCTTTTTATCGATGACAACGAGTCTCGAGCACGCGGAAAGGGCAAAGTTAGCTAGACGCATTGCGTTTTATTCGCTATTGGTTCTTTTGGTGTGCCTTTATGTGGGAAACGTGATTCTGAATTTTTTCGGCATCTCAATCGATGTGCTTCGCGTCGCTGGCGGTATCGTGCTCTTTAGTACGGGTTGGCGAGTCTTGCATGATGGGGACGCAGACGGCTCAACATCTGTGAAAGGACATGCGCCTGTTAAACACGTCTATTCGGAGATGGCGTTTTATCCATTTACGCTTCCGATTACAACGGGACCGGGATCAATTTCTGTTGCCGTGGCCTTTGGCGCAACACCGATGCAGAGCTTTGCTGAAACGGCAGGATGCCTTACGGCGATTGTTTTGAATTGCGTGGTTATTTGGATCTTTTATGCCTATAGCGACAGTGTCACGCGCGTTCTCGGTGCTGTAGGAGCGAATGCCTTTACGCGAATCTTTGCATTCATTCTGATTTGTATTGGTGTATCGATATTCTGGACAGGATTTAGTGGCTTGTGGATGAGCATGCCTCATTAAGGAGAGTTGAAGCATGGCAAAAGTATTTTGTATTGCTAACCAAAAAGGTGGCGTTGGTAAAACAACGACAACGGTCAATTTAGCCGCTGCTCTTGCGCAATTAGGGCAAAAGGTCCTTTTGGTTGACCTCGATCCTCAGGGCAATGCCACGATGGGATCGGGGATTGAAAAAGCCCAATGTAATCCCACAATCTATGAGGTTTTGATTGGCAAAGCCAGCGTGAGAAAGGCTATCGTCAAAGCCGAGCAAAGTGGTTATGACGTGTTGCCTTCCAATCGCGAGTTGTCTGCCGCTGAAATCGAACTTGTTGAGTTTGCTAAGCCAGACGAACAGCTTAAAAAAGCGCTCGATCCGCTCACAAAGGACTATGACTTTATCCTCATTGATTGCCCGCCGTCTCTTTCTATTGTCACGGTTAACGCCTTTTGTGCTGCTATCGGCGTCATTATCCCGATGCAGTGCGAATATTTTGCCTTAGAGGGCTTAAGTGACCTTGTGAACACCGTAAAGAGGGTGCGCTACAACAAAAACGATGAGTTGCGTTTAATTGGCCTTTTGCGTGTGATGTTCGATCCCCGTTTGACTCTTCAGCAGCAGGTAAGCGAGCAACTGAAGGAAAACTTTGGCGATCGCGTTTTTGACACGGTCATCCCAAGAAATGTGCGCTTAGCAGAGGCGCCTTCTTTTGGGTTGCCAGGGGTACTTTTTGAGCCCTCGAGCCGCGGAGCTCGGGCTTATGTGGAATTCGGTCGAGAGGTTCTTAGCCGGGTTGGAATTCGTAATGTACGCAGGAAAAAGGAGAAATAAATGGTCGCGAAGAAACAAAGACGAGGCCTAGGCCGCGGATTGACTTCTCTTTTAGGTGATGATGTTCCAGCGGTTGCAGCGAATAAAGACGTTGTTTCCGAAATTGATATCGAAAAACTCGTTGCCGGTAAGTACCAACCCCGCAGTCGCATGGAAATGGAGCGCTTAAACGAGCTAGCCGCTTCGATTCGGGAGCAGGGGGTTATTAGCCCCATTGTGGTGCGGCCCATTAAAGGCGGCAAATTCGAGATTATTGCGGGCGAACGTCGTTTTCGTGCCTCTAAGATCGCGCAACGTAAGACCGTTCCTGCCATCGTGCGACGCGTTCAAGATAAAGATGCGCTTGCCATGGCGCTTATCGAAAATATGCAGCGTGAAGACCTCAACGCGATGGAAGAGGCCCAAGGAATCCGTCGTTTAATCGACGAATTTGGTTACACGCATGAACAGGCAGCGCAGGCAATCGGCAGAAGCCGCCCCGCAACGAGCAATTTACTGCGGTTATTGACACTCGCGAAACCCGTTCAGCGCCTTTTGATGGACGATCGCATTGAAATGGGGCATGCCCGTGCTCTTTTGCCTCTAACGGGAGCCGAGCAGCTTGAATTAGCCAATGAAATCATTGCAAAAAACTTAAGCGTTCGAGATGCTGAGAAGATTTCTGAGCGCCGTAAAGAAGAAAAGGCGAAGAAACCTGCGAAGAAGGTCGTTAAAAAGACGCGAGATGACAAAATCCTTGAAGAGCGTCTCTCTGAAGCACTGGGCGCTCCCGTGCATCTTGTCCTCAAACGCAAGGGAAGAGGGCAAATTGTCATTGATTTTGCTGATTTAGATGATTTGGACGCGATTGTTTCAAAAATAAGTCCAGAGGAGTAAGAGAATCAGCCAATCGGCGTAGTTTTCCTAGCCACTTGACTAGTTGTTAAAGCACGAACATATTCTTACAATACGACAAACTCAAAATGATGAGGTTAGAGTGAATCGACGCACGCTGATTCGCGTGATTTTTTGGCAGTATTGCCTTGTTTTCGTTGCGGCTTTGTGCGGCGGTCTCATTTTTGGCAGCAATTGCGGCCTATCCTGTGCGGCAGGAGGAGGCTGCGTTGTTATTCCTAATACGGCTCTAGCCGCTTATTTACTTATAGCTCAGGCGAAAGGAAGCGCAAATTCAGCATCTCTTTTGCTTTTTGAGTTTTTGAAATTATTCGTAGCTTGTCTATTGATGTTTGTTGTAGCCAAGTACTACGTCGGTTTAAATTGGCCTGCAATGCTTTTTGGTATTGCAATCGGCGCTTTCAGTAGTTTTGCGCTGATGGTTGGGAAATAGAGAGAATAAAAGGGATTCGCTTATATGGCTGGCGATGCACTCACACCGACTGGTTATATGCTGCACCATTTGCAGCACAACGCCTCGGTTCTCAAGCAATCAATTGTCGACTTCTCTGTCTTCAATTACGACACCATCTTCTTTTCCATTCTCATTCTTTGCGTGAGTCTTTGGCTTTTAAGAAAAGCCGCTTCAAAGGCAACAAGTGGCGTGCCAGGCAAATGGCAATGCGCCGTTGAAATGCTTGTTGATATGGTTGAAGAGCAAAGTAAATCGATTGTGCATGGCGATAGAACCTTTATCGCTCCTGCGGCTCTTACTGTGTTTGTATGGGTCACACTGATGAACGCAATCGACTTGATTCCTGTCGATCTTTTGCCATGGATTGCAGGATTCTTCGGAATTCATTATTTGCGCCCGCTTCCAACAGCGGACTTAAACGCAACGATGGGTATCTCCATCAGCGTTTTGATTTTGTGCATTTATTATGGCTTTAAGATCAAAGGCGCCAAAGGTTTCTTACATAGCCTATACGCCTCACCCTTTGGTGACAAAGTGCTTCTGTGGCCATTTAACTTTGCATTAAATCTCATTGAATATATTGCGAAAACGGTTTCTTTAGGGATGCGACTTTTTGGAAATATGTATGCAGGCGAACTGCTCTTTTTCTTAATTGCGCTTCTCGGCGGATTTGCGATGTCCTTCGGCTTTGTCGGTGGCTCTCTGTCGATTTTCGGGCAGATTGTCGCAGGTCTTGGCTGGTGGATTTTCCATATTTTGATTGTTTTATTACAGGCGTTCATCATGATGATGCTGACCTTGGTTTACCTTGGCCAGGCTCATGAGGATCACTGATTTTTTTCTTTCCTAAACGGAAAACTTTAAGGAGTTTGCAATGACTAACGTTGCGATGGTTGCTCTGGCCTGTGGCCTTATTATCGGTCTTGGGGCCCTCGGGGCATGCGTGGGCATCGGCGTTATGGGTTCTCGTTATCTCGAGAGTGCCGCTCGCCAGCCAGAACTGATGAATGCACTTCAGACGAAGATGTTCCTTCTGGCAGGCCTCATTGACGCGGCCTTCCTTATCGGCGTCGGCGTGGCCATGATGTTTGCATTCGCGAACCCGTTCGTCGGCTGATTGAAATTTTTCATCAATGACGGGGCTAGACGGCAGAACCGAACAGTTCGGTTGCAAGTTAGCCCAATGGGGTTTCGATAATGAACATTAATGCCTCTTTGTTTGTACAGATGGTCGTGTTCTTCATCGGATGTTTTATCACGATGAAGTACATTTGGCCGCCGCTGATTAAGGCGATTGAAGAGCGTCAGAAAAAAATCGCCGATGGATTGGCTGCGGCAGAAAAGGGCAACAACGCTTTAAATGATGCGCAGATTAAAGGTCGTGAAATCGAGGCCGAGGCACGTGCTCGTGCTTCTGTGATCGTTTCCGACGGCGAAAAGCGCGGTGCGAAGATTGTCGAGGAGGCCAAGCAGCAAGCGAAGGTCGAAGCCGACCGCATTGTTGCTGAAGCTAAGGCAGAAGCCGCTCAAGAGATGGATCGCGTGCGTGAGCAATTGCGCTCGGATGTTGCCACTCTTGCTGTGGAAGGTGCGCAAAAAATTCTCGAGCGTGAGATCGATGCGAAGACGCATGCGAAGCTCTTGGCACAACTGAAGGCGAAACTTTAACTATGGCTGAACTTTCAACGATTGCACGGCCGTATGCTCATGGACTATGGGCAGCCCTTGGTGAGAAGCCAGCGGCCTCCAAGGTCGAAACCATTTCCGAAGGGCTCGATGCCCTGTCGGAAGTGATTCTTTCGGCTGAAATGGCTCCTCTCGTTAGCGATCCGAAGTTAACGAAAGAAGAGCTTTTTGAAGCGATTAAGAAGTCTCTCGGACGTGGCGTCCCCAAGGAGCTCGAAGGGCTTCTTTTGGCCGTCATCGAAAACGGTCGACTTCCTGTTTTAGGCGAAATTGCCCGGCAGTTTAAGGGCCTCGTTAATGCCGCTTCCGGCATTGAAGAGGCGCATATTGAAAGCGCATTCCCTATGACAGAGACGCAGGTTTCTCAGCTCGTTAAAAGTTTAGAAAAGAAGTTTCCTGACGTAAAACTCAATCCGATTGTAACCGTCAACCCAGAGTTGATTGGAGGCGTGTGTATTCGCGTTGGCGATCGGATTCTCGATGGATCGGTGCGTGCTCGGCTTGCGCAGATGCAGACGGCCCTTACAGCGTAAATTTCGGAGTTAAAAAATGCAGCTCAATCCTAGCGAAATCAGCGAACTGCTCAAGAAAAGAATTGAAGATCTTGGCGTTTCGACTGATCTCCGTACCCAAGGCACCGTAGTGACGGTGACCGATGGCATTTGCCGCGTTCATGGTCTTCAGGACGTGATGCAAGGCGAAATGCTTGAATTTCCTCAGAACACGTTTGGTTTGGCTCTTAACCTCGAACGCGATTCCGTAGGCGCCGTGATTCTCGGTAATTACGAACACATTCGTGAAGGCGATACCGTTAAGACGACAGGACGTATTCTTTCTGTTCCTGTTGGTCGTGCGCTAATTGGCCGCGTGGTTAACGCCCTCGGTCAGCCTATCGACGGCAAGGGCCCGATTAAGACAGAAGAATACGACGTTGTCGAAAAGGTGGCGCCTGGCGTCATTGACCGTCAGTCCGTGAGTCAGCCCGTGCAGACAGGCCTCAAAGCCGTTGACGCGATGATTCCGATTGGTCGTGGCCAGCGCGAATTAATCATTGGTGACCGCCAAACGGGTAAGACAGCCATTGCGATTGATACGATTATCAATCAAAAGGGTAAGAACCTCACATGTATTTATGTGGCTATCGGTCAGAAGGCCAGTACGATTGCTAACGTCGTGCGTCAGCTCGAAGCCCATGGCGCTATGGAATACACCATCGTTGTTGCGGCTGTGGCCTCTGAATCGGCTGCCATGCAATACATCGCCCCGTACGCGGGCGCCACGATGGGCGAATATTTCCGCGACCGTGGTGAAGATAGCTTAATCGTTTACGATGACTTAACAAAGCAAGCGTGGGCGTATCGCCAGATTTCTTTGTTACTGCGTCGTCCGCCAGGACGCGAAGCCTACCCAGGCGACGTCTTCTATCTACATAGCCGTTTGCTTGAACGTGCTGCGCGTGTGAACGCGGCGTACGTTGAACGCTTCACAAAGGGCAAGGTTAAGGGCCAGACGGGTTCGATGACCGCTTTGCCGATTATTGAAACGCAAGCAGGCGACGTCACGGCCTTCGTTCCGACGAACGTGATTTCGATTACCGACGGCCAGATCTTCCTAGAAACCGACTTGTTTAACGCTGGCGTACGTCCGGCTATTAACCCAGGCATTTCCGTGAGCCGCGTCGGTGGCGCAGCGCAAACGAAAGTGATTAAGAAGTTGGGTGGTGGCGTTCGCTTGGCCTTGGCTCAGTACCGTGAGTTGGCAGCCTTCGCGCAGTTTGCTAGCGACTTGGATGAAACAACCCGTAAGCAACTCGAGCGTGGTCGTGTCGTCACAGAATTGATGAAGCAGCCGCAGTACCAGCCGTTACAGGTTTGGGAAGAAGCCGTCACGCTCTTTGCTGTTGAAGCTGGTGCCTATGACGATATTCCTGTGAAGAAGGCTCTCTCTGTTGAGCAAGAAATGCGTGAATATCTCCAGCAACACCATCAAGCTTTGCTCGATCGCATCGAAGAAAAGAAAGTTCTTTCCGACGAAGATCGCGCCGAGTTACAACAGGCCGTTACGGAATTCAAAAAGACGGTGGCGTTTTAACGAGCTGAGGGACCTTCATGCCTAGCACAAAGGAAATACGCGGAAAAATCCGAAGCGTACAAAATACGCGGAAGATCACCAAGGCAATGCAGATGGTGGCCGCCTCAAAGATGCGCAAGGCTCAGGAGCGGATGTTCCAGACGCGTCCCTATGCGGACAAGTTGCGTAACATCATCGCTCACTTGGCTGCATCGTGTGCGTCCTACAAGCATCCATTCCTTGAGAAACATCCGCAGGAATCAGGCAAGGTGGCCTTGATTATGGTCACAACCGATAAGGGCCTTGCTGGTGCGCTTAACACAAACATTCAGCGTTACGTTTTGCTTCACTTGCAAAAACTGCACGAACTGGGCAAGACGCTTACGGTGACTGCAATTGGCAACAAGGCCGTGGCCTTCTGTTCACACATGCATTTGGATGTGACAAGCCAGGCCGTCCAGTTAGGCGACAAGCCGAATCTCGAGAAGCTTCTTGGGACGATTCGTGCGCAGTTAGATGCCTATAGCGAAGGCAAGGTCGATGCGGTTTACTTAGCCTACACACGCTTTATTAACGCAATGAAGCAAGAGCCTGTGATCGAGCAGTTACTGCCGCTTACGAGCGAAAAGCTTCAAACGCTTGATGAAAAAGAGCGGAATTTTTCGTGGGACTACGTCTACGAACCCGATGCGCAGACTGTGCTCGATGAGCTCTTAAAGCGTTATGTTGAGACACTCATTTATCAAGCAGTTGCAGAAAACATGGCTTCTGAGCAGTCAGCCCGTATGGTCGCGATGAAAGCGGCCTCGGACAACGCGAAGAACTTAATCGACGAGCTTCAACTCGTCTACAACAAGACTCGTCAGGCCGGCATTACGAAAGAAATTACCGAAATCGTCGGTGGTGCCGCCGCCGTGTCATAAAAGATTTGAGGACCGAGGAATAATCTATGAGTATCGGACAAATCGTTCAAGTTATCGGCGCCGTGGTCGACATCGAGTTCGCTCGCGATGAAATGCCGCAAATCTATGAAGCGCTTGTTCTCGAAGAGGACAAGACCAACAAGTTGGCAGAAGAAGGCCTTACGTTTGAGGTTCAGCAGCAATTAGGTGACGGCATTGTTCGTACGATTGCGATGGGATCATCGGACGGCTTGCGTCGTGGCATGAAAGTGAAGGCCACGGGAGCAGGCATCTCGGTTCCTGTTGGACATAAGACCTTGGGTCGCATCATGGACGTCTTAGGACGCCCCGTGGACGACTGCGGTCCCATTGGCGAAGAAGAGCGTCGCACGATTCACCGTGAAGCGCCGAAGTTCGATGAACTAAGCCCCTCTGTGGACCTTTTGGAAACAGGCATTAAAGTTATTGACTTGATTTGCCCGTTTGCTAAGGGCGGCAAGGTCGGCCTCTTCGGTGGTGCTGGTGTCGGCAAAACCGTCAACATGATGGAATTCATTAATAACATCGCGAAGGCTTACGGTGGTTACTCTGTTTTCGCGGGTGTCGGTGAACGTACCCGTGAAGGCAATGACTTCTATCATGAAATGGAAGAATCCAAGGTTCTTGATAAAGTGGCCATGGTCTTCGGTCAGATGAATGAACCACCAGGAAACCGCTTGCGTGTTGCCTTAACAGGCTTGACAATGGCTGAGGCTTTCCGTGATGAAGGACGCGACATCCTTCTGTTTATTGATAACATTTATCGCTACACGTTGGCCGGTACCGAAGTTTCTGCTTTGCTCGGTCGTATGCCTTCGGCTGTGGGCTATCAGCCAACACTTGCCGAAGAAATGGGCAAACTCCAAGAACGTATTACGTCAACGAAAGTCGGTTCCATTACCTCCATTCAGGCCGTCTACGTTCCAGCGGACGACTTAACGGACCCGTCTCCTGCGACAACGTTTAGCCACTTGGATGCGACAGTCGTGTTAAGCCGTGATATCGCAAGCTTGGGTATTTACCCAGCTGTCGATCCCCTTGACTCTACAAGCCGCCAGGTTGACCCGAACATCATCGGTGAAGAGCACTACAGCGTTTGCCGCCGTGTTCAGGAAATGCTTCAGAAGTACAAGGAATTGCGCGACATTATCGCCATTCTCGGTATGGACGAACTTTCGCCTGAGGATAAACTCGCCGTTACACGCGCTCGTAAGATTCAACGTTTCCTCTCGCAGCCGTTCCACGTTGCTGAGGTCTTCACGGGCACTCCTGGCAAATACGTGCCGCTTAAGGAAACCATCCGCGGCTTTAAGATGATTGTCGATGGCGAATGTGACGAATTGCCCGAACAGGCCTTCTACATGGTTGGCACTATCGACGAAGCGTTTGAAAAGGCCAAGACGATTCAGTAAACGGAGCAAAACATGGCAACGATTGTGGTTGATGTCGTCAGCGCAGAAGCCTCCGTCTACTCGGGAGAGGCCAAGTTTGTTGCCCTGCCTGGGCAAGAAGGCGAACTTGGCATCTTGCCTGGACACGTGCCGCTCATTACGCGGATTCGGCCAGGTGCTGTACGCATTCAGACGACCGATGGGACAGAAGAAAGCATCTTTGTCGCCGGCGGTATTTTGGAAGTGCAGCCCGATCGCGTGACAGTGCTTGCTGATGTTGCTGTTCGTAGTAAAGATTTGGATGAAGCCAAAGCCAAGCAGGCTATCGAAGCGGCCGAACAGGCCAGGGTCAATGCTTCGGGCGAAATCGATATCGCTCGTGTGCAGGCCAAGCTCTCGGCTTTGAGTGCCCAATTGCAATTTATCAAGAAGTTGCGCCAAAACAAATAGGGCAAAATTTCAGCCAAACCGAAGAAACGGAGTTCAAAAGAGAGAAAAATCTCGGACGGCTCCGTTTTTTTGCATTAGGATATAGGGTAAGAATTGAATAAGGAGACACGATATGTCGACTTCTGAAGTTATCCAAGTTTGCACAGACGGCAGTAAGCTTTCTGAAAAAGCCGTCACGGAAGCCATTGCGATGGCGCAAAAGATGCAATTGCCTCTCGTTGCGGTAACCGTTGTTTCTGGGCGCGCCGCTGAGCGTGACGATGTTCGTAAGCGCTTAACAGCGATTGCTGAAAAAGCCAAAGAGGTAGGAGTGGCTTGTGAGCTCGTTGCCGAAGAAGCGCAGGCCCCGTATTTGGGAATCTTAGCTGTTGCAGCAAGAAAGAATGCACGTCTTATTGTGATGGCAAGCCGTGGATTGGGTTCGATTGAATCGGTCTTCTTAGGCTCGGAGACACAAAAGGTTCTCGCTAGCGCAGATCGCCCCGTGTTGGTCGTTCGCTAACTAAGAGCTTTAATCAGCGCCTCTAAAGAGACGCCTTTGACAAGGAGGCGCTTCTCGCGGCTTGTTTGCCCAGAGAGAAGGGTAACGGCGCTACGCGGGAGACCTAATGATTTGGAAAGCCAACGGACAAGGCGTTCGTTGGCTTTGCCGTCCACAGGGGGAGCAGCAAGGCTTACCTTGAGGCGTCCGTTAAAATAGCCCATTGTGGCGTCTTTTTTGGCTCCGGGTCGAACGTGAACGCTGACGATAACGCCGTCGTTTGTGGCACGAGCCCACTCGCAGGGCGAGGACGCACTATTTAAATTCTCAACTGGATTGGAAGACATGGAATTGCAAAACGATACTTTTTTACGTGCCTTAAAGCGTGAGCGCACACAATATACCCCAATCTGGCTCATGAGACAGGCAGGGCGCTTTTTGCCTGAGTACCGAGAATTACGCACCCAATGCAAAAGCTTTATGGGTTTAGTAAGGAACCCGCAAGCGGCAACTGAAGCCACGTTGCAACCCGTGGAGCGCTTCGGATTGGATGCTGCGATTTTGTTTTCTGATATTTTGACGATTCCCGATGCAATGGGGCTCGGTTTGGAATTTGTCGCAGGAGAAGGCCCGAAATTTCTTCACCCTGTTAGAGATGAGGGAGATGTCAAAGCGCTTTTCGTCCCAGATCCAGCCGATAAACTGCAGTACGTTATTGATGCCGTCAGTTCCATTCGCAAGGCTTTAAACGGGCGAGTTCCTTTGATTGGATTCTCAGGTTCTCCCTTTACCTTAGCGTGCTATATGGTAGAGGGATCGGGCTCAAGAGAATTTCCGATAACGAAAAAGATGCTTTATTCAAGGCCCGATTTATTCGAGAGAATCCTTGAAGTGAATGCGGCCTCTGTTGCCTCTTACTTAATTGCTCAAGTCAAAGCTGGCGCTCAAGCAATTCAAATTTTTGATACGTGGGGCGGGATGCTTACGAAAGAAGCCTTTTTGAAGTTTTCTCTTAAACCCATGCAGTTTGTTATTGAGGCGCTAAAAAAGGAGGATCCTTCGATTCCCGTTATCCTCTTTACTAAAGGAGGCGGTCTTTGGCTTGAAGAAATGAGCCAAAGTGGAGCGGATTGCTTGGGGCTCGATTGGACCAATACGCTAGCTGCTGCTCGAAGCCGAACAAAAGACGCCGTAAGTTTGCAAGGCAATATGGATCCGACAGTCCTTTTGTCGACAGAGAAGGCCATCGAAAAAGAGGCAAAGAGAATCTTGGAAGACTTTGGGGTGGTTTCTACGGGTGCGGGTCACGTCTTTAACCTCGGGCACGGGGTTTTACAGCAAACAGATCCCGCCGCTGTCAAGGCTCTTGTCGATACGGTTCACAGTGCTTCAAGGGTGTATCACGAAGGAAACTAAGCGCAGAAATACACAGGGTTTTTCCACAGGCAAAAAATTGGGGAAAACACTAAAAACAGGGAGAAGTGAAGCAAAATCTCTAACGGAGAAGCCACAAAGTTGCCTGATTTTAAATAAATCTCATAACTATCAATCGCTCTAAGAAAAAAGGGCTCTACAGGTAGGAAAAGAACTGTTAAGAGAGTTTTTCACAAAGTTTTCCACAGGGCTGTGGAGAAGGGGAAAAAGTTCAATCGCCCTGAGGGAAAGCCGATGAAAAACCAACAAATCGCCTTCTAACAAGGCTCATAGACAAGAATGCCACATACGCTCACAGAACAATTCGTTAGCGTCATCGTTCAGGCCCCTTTGGGGCCCTTGGATTATCGCGTGGACGAAGAGACGCAAATTGCCGTTGGTGACAGAGTACTTGTCCCACTAGGGACAAGAAAAATGGTTGGCATTGTTGTTAAGGTCGCCACTCATAGCGGCGTTGAGCAAAAGAAACTTAAAAAAGTCATTCGAGTTCTTGCAGAAACTGAGCCCATGCGAGAAGAGTGGTTGAATTTGACGAAATTCACAGCCAATTACTACATTCGCTCTTGGGGGGATGTGGCTGTTGGCGCGATGCCGCTATTTTTTAGGACATTACCGCGCGCAAGACGAGAAGCCTCGTTAAAGCGCATTCGCAATTTAAAGCGAAAAGAAGTGATGCCTGGCGCTCGCCCCACGTTAAATGAGGAGCAAGAGAGGGCAATTGACGCTGTTTGCAACGCCCAAGGCTTTTCTCCTTTTGTTCTTTTTGGTGTGACAGGATCGGGTAAAACCGAGGTCTATCTTCACATCATTGAAAAAACACTTCAAAAAAACGCCGAGAACCAAGTTCTCCTTCTTGTTCCAGAAATTAATTTAACGCCCCAATTAGAGGCTCGTGTAAGAGAGCGATTCCCAGAAGAAACCGTGGTTACCTTGCATTCGGCGTTAGGCGATTCAGAGCGAGCACAAAATTGGCTAGCTATTCACGAGGGGCGGGCGCGGATTCTTGTGGGGACGAGACTTTCGATTTTCACAAGTTTTAAGCACCTATCGCTTGTCCTTGTCGATGAGGAGCACGACGAAAGTTATAAAGCAGGCGACGGGATTCGCTACTCGGCAAGAGACCTAGCAATCAAGCGGGCGCAATTAAATGGCGTTGCCTGCGTGTTGGGTTCTGCCACACCGTCGCTTGAGACCTGGGAAAAGGTTCAAAGTGGGGCTTTCCCCTTACTAAAACTTACGCATCGCGCCGTTCATGCCGCAACGCTTCCGAAAATCGAGATTGTCGATAAAAGAACTGAGAGACAAGCGATTTTTACCGTAAGTGTGCGTGAAGCGATTGACGCAACTCTCGCGCAAGGCGAACAGGTCCTTATTTTCATTAATCGCCGCGGTTATGCGCCAACAGTGACGTGCCCGGCGTGTGGGTGGGTCAGCCGCTGCGTGCACTGCTCAGGTTTTACCGTTTACCACAAAAAAGAAAATCGCTTGGTTTGCCACCATTGTTCGACAAGTTATCCCGTGCCGACCTATTGCCCGACTTGCGGTAACGCGGATATCGAGGTCTTAGGGAGTGGCACACAAAAGATTGAAGAAGCCATCGAGTCGCTTTGGCCAGAAAAGAAAATCTTGCGAATCGACCGCGATAGTGTAAGAACGAAGAAACAAGTCGAAGAAGCCTTTTCTCAAGTGCACGCCAGAGAGGCCGACATCATTGTTGGCACGCAAATGATTGCCAAAGGGCATGACTTTCAGCACGTGGGGCTTGTTGTGATTTTGAATGCGGATGCGCTACTTGTGAGCCCCAACATTAAGTCGGAAGAACGGCTTTTTTGCCTACTTTTGCAGGTCGCAGGCCGCGCAGGGCGTTTTGGTAATGAGGGACGCGTCCTCGTGCAAACCCGTTTTCCTGAACACCCGCTTTATCAAGAACTTGTAGCGCAAGACTATGAGGCGTTTGCGCGACGCGCATTGCTTGAAAGAAGCGAAGCGCAATTGCCCCCCTTTGTTTATGAGGCAAGGCTTCTTGCGCAATCGAAAATGCTTGAAAGAGCATTGGCCTTTTTAGAAAGAGCGAAAGAAAAAGCAGAAACGATCCCTAAAAAGGATGTGTGGCTTTATGACCCTGTGCCTATGACACTCATGCGGCTTTTAGATCAGGAGCGGGCACAACTTTTGGTTGAAGCGAAAACGCATGCGGCCCTTCATGCGTTTCTTGTGGCGTGGACGGGAATCTTAGATCGCGAAGCGAGTGTTTCTTGGACTGTTGAAGTCGATCCCACGGAGTTCTAAAGATTCATGCAGGTATAATTCCGCGCATTGTCTCTGTAGTTCAACTGGATAGAATGCGGCCCTCCGAAGGCTGTGATGTGGGTTCGAGTCCCGCCAGAGGCACCACCTATGAATGAACCGAGCAAGAAAGGGTTCGCTCGGTTTTTTTACCCGTGTTTTCTGGAAAGACATTTGTGAGTTCAGAGAAAAAAGAGACTGACGAAAAAAAGGTTGCCTTCGGATTTCGCGAGGTACCTGAGTCGGAAAAAGCCGAAGACGTCAAACAAGTGTTTGACTCAGTTGCGGCCAAATACGACTTAATGAATGATCTTTTAAGTTTTGGGCTACATCGCGTCTGGAAACATCGGACAATTCAAGCCGCTCAATTAAAAGAGGGCGACAAAGTTCTCGATATCGCTTCAGGAACCTGTGATCTCGCGCTTGCGTTTTCTCCGAAAGTCGGAAAAACCGGGCAGGTCTGGGCAACCGATATTAATCACGCCATGCTCTCAGAAGGCGCGAAGCGCATAAAAAAGGAGGCCGCTACAAATATTGAGATTGCTCAGTGCGACTGCGAAGCACTCCCGTTTGCCGACAATACCTTTGATGTCGTCACGGTGTCTTTTGGTTTAAGAAACATGACACACAAAGAAAACGCTCTTCGAGAGATGCTTCGTGTGACGAAATCTGGGGGCCGTGTGCTTGTCCTGGAATTTAGCCATTGCTGGAAGATCTTGAGCCCCTTTTACGATTTTTATTCCTTTGTTGTCATGCCGCGCGTGGGCTCTCTTGTCGCAGGAGACGCCGAGAGCTATCGGTATCTGGCAGAATCGATTCGTGTGCATCCGAATCAAGAAACGCTTGCAAAGATGATGAAAGAGGCTGGATTTGCTAATGTCTCTTGGAAGAATTTCACCTTTGGCGTGTGCGCTTTACATATTGGAATTAAGGGTTGAAAACGCAAAAATTCACCCCCATTTACGGAGTAGGTTCCTTTTTTAACTCAAACCCGAGCAGAAGATTATGAAAAAATTTCTCGCACTTTTCGCTGTTGTTCTGATGCTGGCCTCGTTAACGCCAGATGCGGATGCAGCAATGCGCTTTGGCGGCGGTCGTAGTTTTGGCCGTAGCACAAGTAGCCTCTTTCAAAAAGCAACGCCAGCGAAACCTGCGATGGCTGGAAAAACAGCGCCAGGCGCCTCTCAGGCGACTCCGAATGCGGCTCGTCCAGGTGCGGCTCAGCAGACAGCTAAGACAGGTACTGCGGCAGCGGCTGCAACAGCGCGTCCGATGGGCGGCATGTTTATGGGAATCGCCGCGGCTCTCGGTCTAACTGCTCTTATGAGTGCCTTAGGTCTTTCGGCAGAATTTGCGCAAATTCTTGTCGCGATACTTTTAGCCTTCGTGGCTTTTTATGCCATCCGCTTCATAGCTGGTCTTTTCCTTCTTAAAAAAGTTCGACAGAGTACGCAAAGCGCTTATACGCAAACGCAAGCGTCGCAAACTTATGCGACAAGTGGCGCGGCAAGCACTTATGAAGCCGGGCAGTCTCGCCCAGGAAGCGTCATGGATAGCTTTTCAACAGAAGCAGGTCTAGAAAGTCTTACGGTTCCTGCGGGCTTTGATGCGAAAGGCTTTGAGACTGTTGCGCGAGATAATTTCATTCGGCTTCAGAAAGCGTGGGATAAGGGCGACGTTGTTCCAGTTGCTGACTTTATGACCGATGACTTCTTTATCGCTTTAACGCATCAGTTGCGCGATCACGGATACGCCGAACAAAAGAGCGAAGTCGTCAATCTCACCACCAAACTTCTTGGCATTACACAAGAAGGAAGCGAATACGTTGCTGTTGTGGCCTTCGAGGGCGCCATGAAAATTAATGGCGAATTCGAAGAAGTGCACGAACGTTGGTTGTTGGTTCAGGCCGTCGATGGCTCTACAGGCTGGCTACTTGCTGGTCTCGAGCAAATGTAAGAGCTAACTTCAAAATTCGAACAAAACCGAGCGGGCCGAGTTTTTACACTCGGCCCTTTTACAGGAAAATGTGGCTCTTGTAAGAGCCTTGTTGCACGAATGCGACAATTAATTTTGCCTTCTTGGGGCGTCTCTTGCACCACTAGATATTGTTAAGCCGCATAAATACTGGGGTTGCGGCCCGTTTTTTCTCAATTAAACCCACCAAAAACGGCATCAATTTTTTCGAAGAAATCGGCCAAAGTTTCATCGAGGTCAAACTTTGGGGGATTTCTAAAAAATAATTTCCCTCAAGGGGAATTTTCTTTTCATATCTTCGTATACTGCGCCCCGCAAAAAAATTTCCTGTCTTCCTTTGCGAAAAAAATGCATTGAGAAGACTCCTGCAAGAACCTAAGTCGTTACGCTTTTTTGGAGATTTGCTAATGACTAGCCTGATCGTACTGGTTTGCCTGTATATGCTGGTTTCGATCGGCATAGGATTGTGGGCGGCTCGCCGCGTTAACAATACTGCCGATTATGCTTTAGCTGGACGTTCGTTGCCTTTGGCAATGGTCATCGCAACAACGTTTGCCACCTGGTTTGGTAGCGAAACGGTTCTGGGTCTCCCGGGACGGTTTATCGAAGGTGGCATCGCGGGTGTCGTAGAGGAACCCTTTGGTTCTGGTGCGGCGCTCATTCTCGTGGGCATGTTCTTTGCTCGCAAACTCTACAGAATGAATCTTCTCACTATTGGCGACTTTTATCGTAAGCGCTTTGGTAAGAAGATTGAGTTGGCGTGCTCGATTTTTGTCATCCTTTCTTACTTAGGGTGGGTAGGAGCTCAGGTCGCTGCTTTAGGCCTTGTAATCAATCTACTCACAGAGGGTGCCATTAGCGTTTCTTTGGGCATGATGATTGGCACATTCGTCGTTCTCTTTTATACGGTTTACGGCGGAATGTGGTCAGTGGCGTTCACAGACTTTATGCAGATGGCCATCATCATCGCAGGGCTTGCTGCCGTTGCCTATGTCGCAGGCGGTATGGCCGGTGGCCCAGGAGAGGTCATCGCCTTTGCTCAGAGCCGTGATTTGTTCCACGTCTTTCCTGAGATGACGCTTCACGGATGGCTATTCTGGATTTCTGCTGCGATGACGATGATGATTGGATCGATTCCGCAGCAAGACGTTTTCCAGCGTGTGATGAGCGCGAAAAACGAGAAGATTGCTTCGCGTGGCCCCATCATGGGCGGCATCTTCTACATCTTCTTTGCTTTCGTGCCGATGTTTATCGTGTGCGCGGCGGTTCTTGCGATGCCTGGCGTTGGTCAAGAGCTCTTAAAGAGCGATCCGCAATTGCTGCTTCCGACACTTGTGCGCGATTACATGCCCGTGTGGCTTCGTGTGCTTTTCTTTGGCGCCGTGCTTTCGGCCGTGATGTCGACAGCGTCTGCGACAATGCTTGCTCCGACAACGACATTCGTGCATAACGTCTTGCGCAATTACATCAACATTAAGCCCGAGCAGGAATTGCTGTATTTCCGAGGAGCTCTCGTGATTTTTGCCGCTTCCGTTTTGGCCTATAGCCTCTGGTTTGAAGGAACAGCAATTTACGATATGGTCGCTATGGCTTACCAATTCCCGGTTGTGGGAGCGTTCTGGCCGCTTGTTGCTGGTATCTATTGGAAGAAGGCAACCACACAAGGCGCTTGGACCTCGATTGTCTTGGGTGCTATTGCGTGGACCGTGTTAACTGTGACGCCCCTTGGAGAGGTGTTCCCGAGCGTTTTAGGTGGCTTTATCGTCGCTTGCTTTGGCATGGTTGTGGGTAGCCTTGTTCCGACGCGTTACAACGAACGGTATCGCCGCTGGGCCATGGCCACCCAAATGCAAACTCAGGCCTAATTCATAATCTAGGCGAAAAAGTTAAAACAGGGTAAGAGTCATCTCGAGCCCTGTTTTTGTTTTGTGTTAAAAGAAAGGGTTTTTGGTAGGTGTCGATACCAGAGCGCCTTCAGTACAATACGACACGTTTATTAGTGCAAACCCGCCCGAAAAAGATTTGTTAACAAAGGGCGTAAAACAAAGGAAAATTCAAAATGATTAATGTCGTTATTCTGGCCGCAGGCCAGGGTAAGCGTATGCATTCGCGCTTACCGAAAGTGCTCCAGCCACTCGCTGGAAAACCCATGATCGAACACGTCCTAGACACAGTCGCCACTCTTGAGGGTGTTGCGAAAACTATTGTTGTCGTCGGTCATGAAGCAGAGGCTGTGAAAGAAAGCCTCAAAGAAAGAAGCGCTCTTCACTTTGTTTTGCAAGAGCCGCAACTCGGGACAGGTCACGCTCTGCAGCAGGCGCTCCCAGAGCTTGATATGTCAGCCGAACAGACGCTTGTTTTACTTGGCGACGTTCCTCTTATTCAAAACGAAACGATTTCTCGCTTAACCTCTGCCGCTGGCGACGGGATGGCGCTTTTAACTACCGTCTTGCGTAACCCAACAGGGTACGGTCGCATCTTGCGTCAAAAAGGTCGCATTGTCGCGATTGTCGAACAGAAAGATGCCACCGAAGGACAAAAGCAAATTCGTGAAGTCAACACGGGCATCATGCTTTTCCCCACGGAACGCCTCGCTTCCTGGCTTTCTGAATTAAAGGCAAGTAATGCTCAGGGCGAGTATTACTTAACGGACGTCATAGGCCTTGCTGTGCGAGATGGCGTGCGCGTGAACTCTGTTCGCCCGAGAAGAAGTTTTGAGGTTGAAGGCGTCAATTCCAAGACGCAACTTGCGCGCTTAGAGGGTATTTGGCAGGACTATCAAGCCGAATGCTTAACAGAAAGTGGTGTGACACTCGCAGATCCCTCTCGCCTTGACATTCGCGGGAAACTTACCTGTGGTAGCGATGTCAGTATTGATGTGGGTTGCGTATTCGAAGGCGACGTCACATTAGGCGACGGCGTCTCTGTGGGACCCTATTGCGTCATTCGTGATAGCGCGATTGCCTCTGGGGTCAAAATTGAGGCGTTTTCTCACATTGTGGGCGCCAAGATTGCTGAAAACGCGATTGTGGGGCCGTACGCTCGCTTGCGCGTAGGAGCCAATCTTGCCGAAAACGTTCACATCGGAAACTTCGTTGAAATTAAGAAGTCCACAATTGGAAAAGCCTCCAAAGTTAATCACCTTTCCTACATTGGCGACACAGAGATGGGAGAACGCGTCAACATAGGAGCCGGAACGATTACCTGCAATTACGATGGCGTCAATAAATCCAAGACCATTATCGGTAACGATGCCTTTATCGGGTCAGATACGCAACTCATTGCCCCTGTGACTGTTGGCGATGGTGCGACCTTAGGCGCGGGCACGACGCTCGCGAAAGATGCGCCTGCTGGAAAACTCACGATTAGTCGCTTGCGTCAAGTCACAATCGAAAACTGGACACGGCCCGAGAAAAAGACAAACTAACCGTCAAAAAAATGTAGGAGACACTCTTATGTGTGGAATCGTTGCAGGAACAAGCACACGCGATGTTGTACCTATCCTCTTAGAAGGTTTAAGACGGTTGGAATATCGTGGATATGATAGTTGCGGTGTGGCCGTTTGCGAAGAGGGCAAAATTCACCGCGTTCGTACAACGTCTCGCGTCGCAACGCTTTGCGAGCAAGCCGAAAAAGAAAACCTTCACGGCACAATGGGGATTGCTCACACACGTTGGGCAACGCACGGCGGCCCCGTTGTTGCCAATGCCCATCCGCATGTTGCAGGCGGCCGCATTGCCTTAGTGCATAACGGCATTATCGAAAACTATGCCGAGATTCGTGAAGAGTTAACGGCTAGCGGCGTGAAGTTTGAAAGTGAGACCGATACCGAGGTTCTCGCGCAACTCGTGAATCACTGCTATGAAGGCGACTTATTGGAAGCCGTGAAAAAGGCTTTAAATCGCGTTCGTGGCGCGTATGCGATTGCGGTTTTCTCCAAGGAAGAACCTGGTCGCATTGTTGGCGCAAGGCAGGGATCACCTTTGGTTCTTGGTTTGGGTCGCGGCGAAAACTTCTTAGCTAGCGATGCGATGGCCATTGCCAATGAGGCAGAAAAAGTGGTGTATCTAGCCGAAGGCGATATTTTGGATGTGAGGCGCGATAGCTACGCGATTTATTCGCATCAAAATGGGGATTACACCAAAGTTGAGCGTAAAGCGATTGCGCTTGCTGGCTTTGCGCTCGCCGCCGAGCTCGGCCCCTACCAGCACTACATGCAAAAGGAAATCTTTGAGCAGCCGCGGGCCGTTGCCGACACAATCGATGCCGTGCAAACGATTTGTCCGGAAATTTTCGGCAAAGACGCCAAAGACATCTTACAAAAGACGCGTCGCGTTTTGCTTTTAGCTTGTGGTACGAGTTTTTATGCAGCGACAACAGCTCGCTACTGGCTTGAAGCGATTGCAGGACTGCCAACCTCAGTAGAAATCGCAAGCGAATACCGTTATCGCACGCCAATTGCGACAGACGACACGCTTGTTGTGACAATTTCTCAGTCTGGGGAAACGGCCGATACGATTGCCGCTTTGAAGTACGCAAAAAAGCTCGGAATGGATAAGACGCTTGCCATTTGCAATGTCGAGCAAAGCGCTCTTGTGCGTGAAACGGCGCTTCACTTTATCACGAGAGCAGGAGTCGAGATTGGGGTGGCAAGTACAAAAGCGTTTACGACACAGCTTGTGGCGCTTTATCTTTTAACGCTTGTGCTCGCAAAGTTAAACGGACGTTTAACTGATGCGTGTGAAAAAGATCGCCTAACGCGCTTAAGACACATCCCGAAGGCTTTGTCGGGTGTCTTAGCTCTTGAGCCGCAAATCATTGCGTGGGCCGAGCGTTTTGCAAGTAAAGAGCATGCGCTTTTCTTAGGCCGCGGCCTACATTATCCGATTGCTCTAGAGGGCGCATTAAAGCTTAAAGAAATTAGCTACATTCACGCGGAAGCCTATCCCGCTGGGGAACTTAAACATGGGCCCCTGGCTCTTGTGGATTCGAATATGCCTGTGGTAACGATTGCTCCTAACGACGAGTTGCTTGAGAAACTCAAAAGCAATATGCAAGAGGTGCGCGCGAGAGGAGGAGAACTCTACGTTTTCGCCGATAGCGACACACACATTCAGTCGTGCGATGGGATGCATGTCATTCGTATGCCAGAAAATATCGGCGACTTAAGCCCGATGTTGCACGTGATTCCTCTGCAACTTTTGGCCTATCACACGGCTTTAAAGCGTGGGACCGATGTCGATAAGCCTCGCAACTTAGCTAAGAGCGTCACAGTCGAATAGGAAGAAAAATTTTTCTTATCGGAATAAAAAGGGTGGATGCGTTCTGCCCTTTTTTATTCTGAGGAAAAAGGGAGGCGCCTTCAATTCTTAGGATTTCTCCTTAGAGCTTGTGTTAATTATGAGTTTCTCAGGTAAAAATGTGTAAAAGTTGGTCACACTCCCAAGCGACTGAACTGAAATTCAGTACAATGTTGAACCGCCGTTCAGTCTGTGGGCAAAATGCCCCCTTTTTTGACTGGACACAAGTTGTTAAATCGCAGGAAATAAATCCTTTTTAGGAGATAGGTGTGATGGTGTTGAAAGCCAAATCGAAGATTGTAGTTTTGACCTTAGCAACAGCAGTAGCCGCTGGTTTAGCAGGGTGCCACAAAGAGGCAGCGCCAGTAGTGCGTGCCACCCCCGTGGGTGTTCAGGTCGTAGAACTTTCCGATGCGGTGATTTATTCAGAACTTCCTGGGCGTGCGAACGCCTTCCGTGTTGCAGAGGTCCGTCCTCAGGTCTCTGGCATCATTAAGTCGCGATTCTTTGAAGAAGGTGCCGAAGTCAAAGAAGGGGAGTCTCTTTATCAAATCGATCCGACAATCTATAAGGCAGCCGTTGCGCAGGCAGAGGCCTCTGTCGAACAGGCGAAAGCCAACTTAGAACTCGCCAAAGCCGATGCTAAGCGCTCATCTGGGCTACTCAAAGCTCAGGCTGTGAGTAAACAAGCCGACGAGACAACACAGGCCCAATTAAAGGTTGCCAAGGCCAATCTCTTAGCTGCGCAAGCCGCTCTTACCACAGCGAAAGAAAATCTTCGCTACACCGAGGTAAAGAGCCCGATTCCTGGAAAGGTCTCTCTTTCTGAAGTGACTCCTGGAGCTCTTGTTACGGCCAATCAGGCTGCTCGCCTAACTGTTGTGCAGCAATTAGACCCCATCTACATCGATGTGACGCAATCGTATGACTCGCTTGCGAAATTAAAGAAGCAATTGGAAACGGGGTATTTAAAGAATCTAGAAGCTGATTCTGCCAATGTGAGTATCACATTATCTGATGGCACAACATATCCGTATCACGGTCTCTTGACCTTTAAGGATGCCTTAGTTGATGAAACAACAGGCACCGTGCGTGTGCGTGCTCTTTTCCCGAACCCGCAAAGAACATTGCTTCCCGGGATGTTCGTTCGCGCCAAATTAGTCGATGGTGTTCGTGAAAAAGTGATTCGCATTAACCAAAAAGCCTTGATGCGTTCTCAAAACGGCTCGCCCTACGTCTATGTCGTTAATAAAGACAATCGCATCGAAACTCGTGAGATTGTTGTGCAGTGCCCCGATGGAACCGACTGGATTCTTGAAAAGGGTCTTAGCGCCGGGGAAGTGATTGTGACAGATGGCACCTTAAGAGTGCGTCCGGGGTCTCTCGTGAGTTACCAAACAGGGAAAGAAGCTCCCAAAGAGGCTTCTCAAGCGGCTTCCAAGGCAGCAGCCCAATAAGGCGTAAAGAGGAATCAGAGATATGTTGAGTCGTTTCTTTGTTAATCGTCCGATTTTTGCTTGGGTTATTGCCATTGTCATCATGTTGGCAGGCCTTTTGGCGATTCGTACATTGCCTGTGTCTCAGTATCCGGATATTGCGCCACCGCAGATTCGTGTTTGGGCCCAGTATCCAGGCGCTAACGCAGAGACAGTGGCTAGAACCGTGACGCAGGTCATTGAAGAGAACATGACCGGGCTCGATGGCATGCTCTACATGAGTTCGCAATCGGATTCGACGGGTTTGGCCTCAATTCGTATTACGTTTGAAGCGGGTACGAACCCCGATATTGCGCAGGTTCAGGTGCAAAACAAACTCTCGGTTGTTGAGTCGAAACTCCCGGAAGCCGTCCGTCGTATTGGTATTACTGTTAAAAAGAGTGCGCCATCGTTCTTGATGTCGCTTGCTTTTTATGACAAAACCGGAAAACTCTCGGGCGACGATCTTGGGGACTTCTTAATCAATAGCATCAAAGAGCCTGTTTCTCGTATTCAGGGTGTAGGCGACGTGGAGTGCTTCGGCGCCTCGTACGCTATGCGTATTTGGATCGATCCCGATAAGCTCTATAAGTACAACTTGCAGCCTTCGGACGTTGTCAATGCGGTTTCTGCTCAAAACGTTCAGATTGCCGCAGGCGATATCGGTGCAGAACCTGTGGCTTCCCACAGAGTGATTACCGCAAAGATTCGCGCCAGTTCCCTGATGGAGCGGCCCGAACAATTTGAAGAAATTGCCATCGTGACGCAGAAAGACGGTTCTGTCGTGCGCGTCAAGGACATCGGTCGCGTTGAACTCGGCAAACAGATCTATCAGTTCGGCGGCATCTATAACGGGCAAAGTGCTTCGGGTATGGCTATTAGTATGGCCGCAGGTGGTAACGCCAAGCAAGTCTCCAAGGACGTCCGCGCAAAACTCGAAGAATTGCGTCCCTTCTTTCCCGAGGGAGTTGAACTCGAATACACGATGGATACGACGCGATTTGTGGATGCGGCTATGCACGAGGTGATTAAGACCTTAGTTGAAGCCATTATCCTCGTTGTCTGCGTGATGTATCTATTCTTACAAAATCACCGTGCCACGATTATTCCGACAATTGCCGTTCCTGTGGTTTTACTTGGAACCATTGCCGTGATGGGACTTTTGGGCTACTCGATTAACATGCTCACGATGTTTGGTCTCGTGCTCGCGATTGGTTTGCTTGTTGACGATGCGATTGTCGTTGTCGAAAACGTTGAGCGCGTGATGACGCAAGACCTATCAGACCCAAGAGAAGCGACCGTTAAGTCAATGAACCAGATTACAGGAGCTTTGATTGGTATCGCGATGGTGCTTTCGGCTGTGTTTATCCCGATGGCGTTTTTCGGCGGATCAACGGGCGTTATTTATCGCCAGTTCTCTGTGACGATTGTCTCGGCGATGGTCTTATCTGTTGTCGTGGCTTTGACATTAACCCCTGCGCTTTGCGGCTCAATACTTGTGCAGCACACAGGAGAAGAAAAACCCAAAGCAAAGTTCTTTGTTGCTTTCAATAGCGGCTTTTATAAGTTTAGTAAGTTTGTGTGCCGTGTGGCCAACGGTCTTTCTCACCGCGTCAAGTTCTTATTTACTTTGTATGCGATTCTCGTCGCTTTGGTTGTTTGGGGATTTGCGCATTTACCGAGTTCCTTTATGCCCGCGGAAGACCAGGGCGTTTTGCTCATGACAGGTCAAACGCCATCGAGTGCCTCAGCAGAACGCACCGATAAGGTGCTTAAGCACGCCTCAGACGTCATTCTCGAACAAGAAAAAGACACGATCGATGCCATGCAACTGGTTCGTGGGTTCTCTTTCGGTGGAACGGGCGAAAACATGGCGCTTGGCTTTATCGGATTAAAGGACTGGAGCGTACGTAAGAAGGCAAGTCAAAGCATTTCGGCAATTCAGCAGCGTATGCAGGGTCGTCTTCTTGCGCCAGACTTCAATGACTTCTTGGGTTTCGTCTTCCCGCTTCCTTCCGTTCCAGAGTTAGGTGTTGCTGAGGGCTTTGATTTCTACCTTGAAGATCGTAACGGCTCTGGTCACGCACGCCTTATTGAAGTGATGAACGACTTTATCGTCAAGGCCAATCAAGATCCGCGCCTTACGATGGTGCGCCACAATGGTATGAGCGATGTGCCAATGCTCGTTCTTGATATCGATTATGCTAAGGCTCGCTCTTTGGGGCTTTCTGATACGGATATCAATAACACCTTGACGATTGCCTTCGGGTCAAGTTACGTCAATGACTTTATTGATCGCGAGAAGATTAAGAAGGTCTATGTGCAAGGTGAAGGCTTTGCGCGAGGCGATGAAAACGATATCAGCAAGTGGCACGTGAGAAACAATGTTGGAAAACTCGTGCCGTTCTCGGCTTTCGCTAAGACAAGTTGGGGCTTTGGTGCGGGTCGTCTCGAGCGCTATAACGCTGTGGACGCTGTCAACATTCAAGGGCAACCCGCTCCTGGCTACTCCTCAGGAGAGGCGATGCAAGCAATTGAAGAAATATTGGCTCAAATGCCTAACGGTTACTCAATTGAATGGACAGGCCTTTCTTACCAAGAAAAGGTCGCCGGAGGCAATGCCGCTCCGTTGTATGCCATCTCGCTACTTGTTGTGTTCCTTGCTCTTGCAGCCTTGTATGAGTCGTGGTCCATTCCTGTGGCTGTGATTCTTGTTGTGCCGCTTGGCGTTTTGGGTGCGTTAGGATTAACAGCGATTACGGGTCGTGAAAACGACGTCTACTTCCAAGTCGGTCTTTTGACGACAGTGGGACTTGTTGCGAAGAACGCGATTTTGATTGTTGAATTCGCGCGTGACTTGTACGATAAGGGTACCGACGTGCTTGAAGCTGTTGTTGAAGCGGTACGATTGCGCTTACGCCCGATTTTGATGACATCAATTGCGTTCGGCTTAGGTGTTTTCCCGCTTGCTGTGGCAACAGGCGCGGGCGCTGGTGCGCAGTCTGCGATTGGTATCGCCGTGTTGGGCGGAATGTTTACGGGAACATTCTTGTGTATTTTCTTCGTTCCTGTGTTCTTTGTTGTGGTTACGAAGATCTTTGGTCGTAAAAGACTGGAGAACGTATAAAAAAGCAAAAGAGGAAAACTATGCGTAAAACATTCGTTTTGTTACCGTTAGCTGCGGCGATTCTTGCCGCAGGGTGTTCTTTTGCGCCAACGTACGAAAGGCCCGAGGCGCCAGTGGAAGCCGCGTGGCCAGCTTCGGAAGCGACGAAAAACGTTCAGATGCTCACTGAAGGTCTTCAAAACTGGGGCGACTTCTTTAAAGATAAGCGCTTGTGCGCCTTAATTGAAAAGGGTCTCTCGGGTAACCGCAGTCTGCGTGCGGCCGTGTTAAGTGTCGAACAGGCTCGTGCCCAATATAACGTAAGCCGCAGTCAATTGCTCCCGAGCATCTCGGCTGTGGCGCAACGTACAGCGCGAGGCGCGTACAACAACGAAGCTTTGAATCACTCAAGCTCGATGGCAAATGGCTATACGGCCAACGCCATGGCCTCTTACGAATTAGACCTCTTCGGTCGCGTTCGTAATACCAATGAAATGGCCTTGCAGAGCTATTTCCAAACAGAGGCCGCGCAGCGTACAGCGCAGATGACGCTTATCTCTGAGATTGCCAACACCTGGTTAGGACTAGCGGCCGCAAAAGATAAGTTAAAGCTTGCGACAGAAACCTTAGAGAGCCAGGAAAAGACTTTTGAGCTCGTTCAAAATAGCTACGAATTAGGAGCTTCCAGCCTAATCGATGTGCATCAGGCAAAAACGACAGTGGCTAACGCTGAGATTGCTAAGGCTCAAGCGTTAACACAAGTCGCACAATACAAAAATGCCTTGCGACTTCTAGTGGGCGGCACCTACGATGAAAGCCTTGAAGCCGACACTTTGCCAGATGAGATTACCAATCCCATCTCTGCGATTTCTAATGTCCCAAGTGAAGTGCTTTTAAATCGCCCCGATATCGCATCGGCTGAAGCGCAGCTAAGAAGCGCGAACGCCAACATTGGTGTTGCAAGAGCGGCCTTTTTCCCGTCGATTTCTTTAACGGGATCCACGGGCTACACATCAAGCCACTTATCGGACCTCTTTAAGTCAGCGGGTGCGATTTGGTCTTTTACGCCTTCGGTTTCTTTGCCGATTTTCACAGGTGGACAAAACATCCAGAACTTAAAGGCAGCGGATGCGGCTAAGCGTGCGGCAGTCGCTAAGTACGAATCGGCGATTCAGACCGCGTTTAAAGAAGTTTCTGATGCCTTAGCAACGGAAGGAACAATTCAAGACCAATTAAAGGCAACAATAGAATTGGCAGATGCCACACACAAAACCTATGAACTCTCTTTAGAGCGCTATAAGAACGGTGTGGATAGCTTTTTGCAGGTCTTAGATAGCCAGAGATCGGACTTTTCTGCGCAGCAGGCACTTGTCAACATGAAGCTTTCTCGAGCGACAAGTGTGATTTCGCTTTACAAAGTCATGGGCGGTGGTTCGCAGTTAGCTGCTGAAAAGAGCGAGAGCGAGCAGCCAAAGGAAAGCGAAAAATGAGCGAGGCTGAAAAAAGAGAAAGTCTTAGCAAGACGCGCCTAACAGAGCTTTATAAAGAGCGCATTGCCGAAAGCGAAGACTTAGCGAGTCGGCGTCGCGAAGAAATTCTTGCGGCAGCCATCGAGTGTTTTGGCGAAAAAGGCTTTGTTGCTACCAAGATGAAGGATATTGCTGCCCGAGCGAAAATGAGCGTGGGAAGCCTTTATAACTACTTTAACAACAAAGACGATATTGTCGAGACTCTCGCACAGCGTGAAACCGATAAGCTTATCGAGAAAATCCAAAGCGCCAATCGCGATGAGCCCATCAAGCAAATGCGTGATTTGGCAAAAATTGCGATGACGCGTTTAAATCTCAAGAATGCGACTTTTGCTTTGGATCTTATGAATGCGGCAACAGGTAATAAGCGGCTCTTAAATTGTTTGAATCGTTACGACAAGGTTTGCCGCGAGGCGCTGCTTGAAACATATAAGAACAAAAACTATTACAACCCAGAAGCAAAGATCGATTTGGATATGTGCTTACTTGACGGTCTTATCATTCGGATGATTGCAGATCCGTCTCTTAACGCCGTACGCCTTGCCAAAATGGTGGCTCGTCGAATCGTGATGGACGATTAGAGAAAAGCTTTTGTTAAGAAAAACTAAGGGCCACGCGACGCGTGGCCCTTTTTTACAAGGTAAGAAACCTTGGAGGGATTACTTTAATTTAACGGGAACAAAGATTCTGTTTTGACCGCGCTGGATAAGAAGACGTAAAGACTTCGTTTTAGAGATAGCAGCACCTAATTCGGAAGGCTTTTTCACGTCTTTACCGTTAACGCTCACGATGATGTCGCCACGCTGAATTCCAGCTTTGCGCGCCGCACCGTTGACGGAAGTCACAAGAAGCCCCTTTGTGCCAACAGAATCGGCTTCTTCCTCAGTCAAGGCTCGAACAGAAACACCAAGGCGAGAGGCGTTGTCGCTTGCCTTCTTATTGGCGTTAGCTGCACCATCGGAGTCGTCTTTGCCGACCTTAACTTTCACGGTGAGGTCTTTACCATCGCGAATGACTTTGAGTGTTAAGTCCGATCCCGGGGCCAACGAGCTCACCAAGACGGGGAGGTCGCCGCTATTGGCAATGGGTTTACCATTGGCTTCAACGATGATGTCGCCTTCACGAAGGTTGCTCTTAGCCGCAGGCCCCTTCTTGTCGATTTGACTTACCACAGCGCCCTTCGGAGTCTTTAGTCCAAAGCTTTCAGCAAGCTCTTGCGTCATACTCTGAACAACGACACCGATGCGGCCACGGGTAACGTGCCCTTGTGTGACAAGCTGATCTTTAATCTGAAGGGCTAAATCAATAGGAATCGCAAAGGACAGTCCCATGAAGCCACCAGAGGTGGAGAAGATCTGCGAATTGATACCCACGACTTCGCCAGCCATGTTAAAGAGGGGACCACCTGAGTTACCTGGGTTCACAGCAACGTCTGTTTGAATAAAAGGAACGTACTGATCGGATGGCAACTGACGGCTTTTAGCCGAGACGATGCCTGCGGTAACGGTGTTATCGAGGCCAAAGGGGCTACCGATAGCAGCGACCCATTCGCCAACCTTTAATTTGGAGGAATCGCCCATCTTCAAAACAGGCAAATCTTTAGCATCAATCTTCACGACGGCGATATCGGTCTTTTTGTCGCTACCTAAGACTTTGCCTTTGAATTCACGCTTGTCTGTAAGACGCACGGTAATTTCATCTGCGCCATCGATGACGTGGTGATTGGTGAGAATAAGACCATCGGAGCTAATAATGAAGCCCGAGCCCGTACCACGACGTTCGGGTTCTTCTTGCGGCCCAATAAAGGGAATCATCGGGAAACCGAAACGCTTAAAGATTTCGGCTTGACGTTCATCGAGTTCGCCAAAAGGATTAGCGCCTTCAATCTTGCGTGCTTCACGCACGGTCGAAATATTGACAACGCCTTTACCGTACTGTTCAACTAAGTTAACGAAGTCAGGTAGTTGGGTGCGAGCGCTCGTTTCGGTCGCATCAGCCGCATAGGCCGGAGCATAAGATAGTGTCGAGATAGCAAGCACTGCGGAGAGCGCTGCAACGGTAAGGGGTTTCATACGTAATTTCATAAGTCTTTTAAGCTCCGAAAAGTAACAAGTGAGGCTAAGCACCTCAACATGTTGCAACGATAGACGAAAATCGGCAGGAAAAACGTTTAGGAAGTTCGCAATCTGTGGCGATGCAGTTAAATTTGTAACAAAGCCTATGGGAAAACGCGGCGAAAGGACGATTTTTGAGGAAATATCAAGAGGCGCAACCGCCTCGAAACTGCTAATGTGTTGAAAAAGTTCGTTCGAACCCTGTTTCGGAGAAAAAGATGACTGAGAAGAGAAGTGACGTTGTCGTGGTTGAGAAAGAAAAAGAAACGCAAAAACCAGGAACGACTCCTGCGCAAGAGCCTGAACACAAGGTCATTGTGATTGCCAAGATTGTTTATATCCTTCACGGCTTATCCATTCTTCTCGGAATTGCAACGGGAGCCTCGATTCTTGGATCGTTCCTTTTTGGTTGGCCTTCGATTGCCGCGGTCGTTTTGAATTACGCCTTGCGTAGTGAAGCCAAAGGCACTTTTGTAGCAAGTCACTTTACTTGGCAGATTCAGACCTTTTGGTCGGCTGCGATTTGGACACTCCTCGTGGCTATTATCGGGATGCTTCTTTCTTGGCTTTTAGTTGGCTTTGCCGTTTGGTTTGTCGGCTTTATGGTTATGGGCATCTGGGTGGGTTATCGAATCATCCGCGGCTGGATTCGTTTAAGCGCTAAAGAAGAAATGCCTGTATAGGTTAGGGTTTTCAATATTCATCCGTATGGATGGATTTTCACAGGACGGTGCGTCGCATCAGTAGAGTTCGCCCCTTGGAAAGTAATGTAAGAGAAAAACATCAATGCTTTCCTCTTCTTTCGGATTTTTCCAGGGACAAACATGAAACGTAGTATCTTTATTTTGACAGCAGCCATGGCTGCTTGTGCTCAAGTTGCCCAAGCGGGCGGTTTTATGCTCATGGAGCAGACAGCGGCTGGTCTTGGTCGCGCGAATGCTGGTGCTGGCGTTTTTGGCGATGATGCCTCTGCCGCGTGGTTTAACCCAGCTGGTATGACCCTTTTAACGGGTAAGCGCTTTCAAGTGGGAACCGCTCTCGGCGCTGTTGACGGTAAGTTCGAAGCCACCAATGGCACGACAGACAACGCTAGTGACGGCATTGTGCCGATTCCTTTTATGCATGCGACGTTTCAGTTAACCGACAGGATTTGGTTCGGTTTAAGCGTTGATGTGCCCTTTGGTATGCAGACCAAGTACAACGATAACTTTGTGGGACGTGATCGTGGTATTTCAGCCAAGGTGCAGACGATTGATATCAACCCAAGTTTGGCCTTCAAGGTTAACGATGCGATTTCTTTAGGTGTCGGTGTTTCTGCACAATATGGTTCTGTCGAACTCGTTAATGGCTTCCCGTATGATCGTTCTCTATCTACAAAGGTTAAGGGATCGGATATCGCTTGGGGTGCTAACGCAGGCGTGATGTTTGTTCCGACAGAAAACACACGCTTTGGCTTAGCGTGGAGAAGCGCTGTTTCTCATGACTTAGATGGTCATTTGAATGCTTACACCAATACTGGAACGGCTACTGCCCCTAACCTTGTTGCAACGAGAACTGACTCCACAGTGAAATTTAAGACGCCGCAGACAGTGATTCTCTCGGGCGCTTGGGATATCAATGAGAAATGGACTGTGGCAGGAACCTTCCGTTGGTCTGATTGGTCAACGTTTGTGGATTTGCCTGTTTATAGCAGAGCCACGGGAACTCGTATAGCGGCTACCCAAGAAAATTGGAAGGACTGCTACCTTTTCTCGATCGGTGCTGACTACCGCTATAACGACGAATGGACGTTCCGTGCGGGTACTGCCTATGAAACCTCCACGATTCGCGAAGCGAAATACCGTATGACAACAGTTCCGGATAGCGCTCGTTGGTGGCTTTCTTTGGGCGCTGGCTGGAAGCCCAACAAAGAGTGGCAGGTGGACGTGGGTTACCTCTTTATGCATGGTCTCGGACACTCGCGTATTACTGAATCCTCTAGTAGCGATACAACAATCGGGACTTATAAGCGCATGAATGTTCACATGCTTGCTGTCCAAGCGATGTATAGCTTCTAATTTATAAGATTTCGTTGAACAAGAGAGACGCCGGAGAGTTCGAAAGAGCCCTCCGGTTTTTTTTCATGCGTGAAAACTTTCTTTGTGGCTTAAACTTGAGAGTGAACTTTTTCTTTTGATACGGAGGGAAAAATGACAAAGAAACTCTTTCATTACGTTCATCACGCAGCGTTTTGGATTGAAGTAGAGGGGAAGCGTGCAATATTCGATCCGTATCTTGACGGGAACCCTGAGGGGCTTGCTGCCAAAGACATAAAAGCCGATTGGATATTTGTAAGCCACGCGCATTCCGATCACTTAGGAAGTGCTTTTGAGATTGCGAAAAATAACAATGCAACGATTATCACCACAGCAGAAATCGCAGGGCTCGCCGCTCAAAACGGCTGTAACGCTCACGCCATGCACGTGGGCGGCACCTTTACCTTTCCCTTCGGTCACGTGCGCTTAACGCCTGCCTTTCACGGTAGCGGCATCGCAGGAGGACATGCCTGTGGATTCATTGTTGATTTCTACGGAGCCCGTGTTTATTTCGCAGGCGATACGGGGTTATTCGGGGATATGAAGTGGCTCCGTGAGGTCGATCCCTTTGATGTGGCCATTCTCCCGATTGGCGGGAACTTTACGATGGATCCCAATGATGCGGCGCTTGCTGCTAAGTGGCTTGGAGCCCCATATGTGATTCCTGTTCACTACAACACGTGGCCTGTGATAGCACAGGACCCCACCTGTTTTAAGGAAAGGGTCCTGGAGTTAATAAAGGCTGAGGTGCTACTACCAAAGCCAGGGGAAACAATCGAAATCCCCTAAGAGGCGCTATCGGTTTCGCTTGGTTCTTTCGCTTCTGTTGCTACGCAAAGGAGAATCGAAACCGTCAGAGCGAAACCGAGACCAGCTAACCAGTAAAAGTAAATCATCGTTGTTCCCTCTTAATAAAGGTGCTTATCGTTTTGAGCGATGTAGCTTTCGGTCACTTTGCCGCTCATCACTTTGTAGGCCCAAGCCGTGTAGGCTAAGACAAAGGGAAGGATGAGGATTACAGCAAAGAGCATGATTTCAAGCGTTAATTGAGAGCTGCAGCAATCCCAAATCGTTAGGCTTGAATTCGGATGCGAGGAGCTTGGCAAAATAAACGGAAATAGCGCAACGAGCGGCGTTAAAACAATCGCAATAATCGATATGCCGCTCGCGATAACCGCACCCAAACCACAGTGGCGACGGGCTAAAACAAAGACGCCGCATTCTCCAAGAATCCCCAAGGCAGGTATGGCAAAGAGGATCGGATAGCGAATGAAGTTCGTAAGCCAGCCGCCCGAGTAAACGTCAACGGTCTTTGATAAGGGATTGGCTGGCCCCGAAGGAGAAAGCCCTAAGCTTGCAACATAGCCGTCGGTTCCCAAATACGTCCAAGCTCCGCCAATGGCAAACAAAATCGCAGTGATTGCCGCAACTGCCGTTGCAATGACAGCGGCGCGTTGTTGCAGGATGCCTTCCGTTTTGAAAATAAGCCAGCTTGCGCCGTGCACGATAATCATCGCAAGGCTCGTTAGTCCGCAAAGCAGAGCAAAGGGCGTCAACAGTCCCCAGAAGGAGCCTGTGTAAATCGGGCGCATCGTTTCATCGAAGTGAAAGGGAACTCCAAGTAAGAGATTTCCGAAGGCAACGCCAAAGATAATTGGCGGCACAGCAGATCCCACAAAAAGCGCCCAATCCCAAGAATTTCTCCAGCGGCTTTCTGCGACTTTACTGCGAAAGTCAAAGCCAACGGGCCGCAAAATGAGAGCTAACAGGACAATTAACATGGCCCAGTAAAAGCCTGAGAACGCAACAGCATACACAAGAGGCCAAGCAGCAAAGATTGCGCCCCCTCCCGTGAGAAGCCAGACCTGATTGCCATCCCAGTGGGGAGCTACGGAATTGATCATGCAGCGGCGCTGCGCATCATTTTTCCCAAGGAAAGGAAGTAATGTGCCAACTCCCATATCCTGTCCGTCCATCACGGCAAAACCCGCTAAGAGAACGCCAATTAAGACCCACCAAATGAATTTGAGAATTTCATAGTCAATCATGGTTTTCCTCCTTTAGGCTTTGCGTTCAAAGAAGTAGCGACCTGAGCCAAGAGCGCTCGGGCCAATCTTCACGAAGCGAGTCATAAGCCAGAGCTCAACGACAAGAAGAACAGAGTACAAGAGGACGAATCCTCCAATGGAGAAAATCAAATCGGTTGACGAAAGAGACGAAACCGAAAGGTTGACAGGCAAGATTTCGTAAATGCTCCAGGGTTGACGCCCGTATTCGGCAACAAACCACCCGAATTCACAGGCAAGCCACGGCAAGGGTAGGCTATAAAGCGCCAAGCGTAGCACCCCGGTTTTTTGGACAATCGTGTCTTTTAAGCTAAAGATTGTCGTTAGGATGAAAACGAGTAAGCAAACAAGGCCACAGACGACCATGATGCGGAAGGACCAATACATGGGAGCAACGCTCGGGATTGTAGAAAGGGCCGCGGCGCGAATCTGTTCGGGAGTGGCCTGAGAGACATCGGCCGTGTATTTCTTTAAAAGAAGCCCGTAGCCTAGACTTCCCTTTACTTCGTTAAAGCGCTTTTGTAAGTCGCGATCGTTAGGAGACTTACGAAGAGCGGTGAGGAGCTCAACCGCTTGCGCACCTTCAATGATGCGTTCTTGTGCGGCTTCAACAAGGGGGTTAATTCCCACGATTTCTTGGCTCGTTGACCGTGTTCCCATAAGGCCAAGTAGCCAAGGAACAGAGATTTCAAAGTCATTACGTCGCGCTTCTTCGTTGGGTACTGCAACAATCGAAAGAGAAGCAGGGGCTTCTTCTGTTTCCCAAATCGCTTCTATAGCAGCAATCTTTGTGGGCTGGTTTTGTGTCACAAGATACCCAGACTCATCTCCCATATGTAGGGTAAAGACTGTGGCAATAAGACCAAAGAGCGCGGCAACTTTAATCGAACGCTTTGCAAAGGCAATGTCTCTTCCTCTTAATAGGTAGTAAGCAGAGATGGCTAAGACAAAGATTGCCCCGGTCATGTATCCAGCGTTAATCGTGTGCATGAATTTAGCTTGTGCCCAGGGGCTTGTAACAACAGACCAAAAGTCCGTTGTTTCCATGCGCATCGTCACAAAATTAAAGTCACTCCCAATCGGGTATTGCATCCAAGCGTTGGCAATCAAAATCCAAAGCGCTGATAGGTTCGAACCCAAAGCCATCAAGAATGTGACAAGAAGATGCTTTTTCTTACTTAACCGATTCCAGCCAAAGAAAAAGAGACCGACAAAGGTTGACTCTAAGAAAAACGCGAGGAGACCTTCGATCGCTAACGGGGCGCCAAAGATATCTCCCACGTAGTGTGAGTAGTAGGCCCAGTTGGTTCCGAACTGGAATTCCATCGTAATGCCTGTTGCTACACCCATGGCAAAGTTAATGCCAAAGAGCTTGCCCCAGAACTTGGTCATATCCCGATAGATTTCTTTACCGGTAATCACGTAGCAACTTTCCATGATGACAAGCAGGAAGGAAAGGCCAAGTGTTAGAGGTACGAAAATAAAGTGATACAGACTCGTGATAGCAAACTGCAATCGTGATAAATCAACGAGAGTAGAAGAAATCATGGACGCTCTCCAAGGGTAGCAATAGAAGCTGGAGGTCTGTCGAGAATTCCGACGGCAACGTTCTCTGGAGTTTGGTCAATGCGCTTATCGGGTCCGAAAAACGCAAGCCACAAACAAAAGACAGCAGCGATTTTTAAACAAAGCACAATCGCAATCGGTTTTGTAAGGCCGAATGCTTTGCGCTTTGTGTTCGATACGTTCTCACTCATAGCTTTCAACTCCGCTTTGATTCTACGAGAAGGCAAGCGGAGAGCGCCAATGCCAATAGCTAGGACTTATGAAAAGCATTGGCAAAAGCTACGGCCATCGCCGAGTCAGAGCGAGAGTTTTCTTTTTTCTGATTGGGCTCTGCGCGATGGGGTTTTCCGGCATTTCTGAACTTCTCTTTTTTAAAGGAGTGATGTTCTTTTCCGTGCTCTGGCTTTCTCTCAGAAGTAAAACGCGGTTTCTCTTTTCGCTCGGCGCGAGCGGGTGCCTTTTCTTCAGCAGGGAACTTCATCGAAAGCGCCGCGCGTTTTCTTTCCAAATCGACATTTAAAACGCGAACCTTCACGATTTGTCCGACATGCACAATATCGCGCGGGTCCTTTACAAAGCGAGAAGACATCTCCGAGATGTGGAGCAATCCATCTTGATGCACGCCAATATCAACGAAGGCACCAAAGGCCGTCACATTCGTGACAACGCCTTCAAGAGTCATCCCGATAACAAGGTCTTTTAAGGCGTGCACAGAATCATCAAAGCGCGCCGCTTTAAATTCAGGACGTGGGTCACGCCCTGGTTTTTCGAGTTCGTTAAAGATATCTTTCACTGTCGGAACGCCAAAGCGCTCGTCGGTGAAGTCAGAGGCGTTTAATTTGGATAAAACGTCGTGATTGCCGATTAAGTCGGTAATAGTAAGGCCCGTTTTCTCGAGAATCTTTTCAACAACGGGGTAAGACTCAGGATGCACGCAAGAAGCGTCAAGTGGGTTTGTGCCTCCGCTAATACGCAGGAAGCCAGCCGATTGCTCAAAGGCTTTATCACCGAAGCGAGGAACTTCCAAAAGCGCACGGCGATCTGCGAACGCGCCGTTTTTCTCACGGTAGTCAACGATACGCTTGGCTTGTAGGGAATTGAGTCCCGAGACGCGACCAAGGAGCGCAGCAGAGGCCGTATTTAAATCGACACCGACGGCATTAACGCAATCTTCGACGATGTTATCGAGTTTAGAAGAGAGTTTTGTTTGATTCACGTCGTGCTGATACTGACCGACGCCGATGGCTTTGGGCTCGATTTTCACGAGCTCTGCAAGTGGGTCTTGTAAGCGGCGAGCAATGGAAACGGCGCCACGTAAGCTCACATCCAAGTCAGGTAATTCTGCCGCCGCGCTCTTAGAGGCCGAATAAACAGAAGCGCCTGCTTCACTGACGACAACCTTCGTTAAATTCAGTTCTGGGTGATTGGAAATCAGTTCTGCGGCTAATTTATCGGTTTCGCGACTTGCGGTCCCATTGCCAATAGCAATGAGCGTAGAGCCGTATTTACGAGCAAGGACAGCAAGCGTTTCAATGGACTGCTCCCATTCGTTACGTGGCTCATGCGGATAAATCGTTCCAGTATCTAAAACGGCGCCCGTATCCGAAATCACGGCAACCTTAACGCCTGTGCGAATGCCAGGATCCAAACCAATGACGCCCTTGTGACCTGCGGGAGGCGAGAGAAGGAGATCTTTTAAGTTTGTGCCAAAGATTTCAATAGCGGAGTCTTGCGCTGCTTCACGCAAGCGAGAAAAGAGGCTACTTTCCAATTGCCACGAGCACTTCACACGCCAAGTCCAGCGAACAACACTCTGCAACCAAGAATCAGCGGCAAGCCCAACGTTTTCTAAGTGCAAAAACTGCGCAATCATCTCTTCACAGGGGTGAACAGGAAGCGCTTCTTCCTCATCGGTCAGTTTCACGGAAAGCTTCAAATACCCCGCATCTCGCCCACGAAACATCGCAAGCGCTCTGTGCGAGGGCACATCTTTAATGGGCTCGGCAAATTCAAAGTAGTCTTTGAATGTTGCCGCTTCCATCGCCTTTTTCTTTTCTTCGATAACGGCACTGACCATGCGAGCCTTGTTCCAGAGGAATTCACGCAAGACTTCGAGCATGTCGGCGTTTTCAGAAAAGTTTTCCGCCAAAATATCGCGCGCGCCTTCAAGAACGCTCTTGACTGTATCAAAGCCTTTTTCTGGATTAAGAAATTCTTGGGCTTTCTCTTCAGGAACTAAAGTGTGGTCTTTATAAAGAGCCTCAGAAAGGGCTTCGAGACCAGCTTCTTTCGCGATTTGAGCGCGTGTGCGACGCTTGGGTTTAAAGGGTAGGTAGAGGTCTTCTAAGCGCTGCTTCGTGTCTGCCTGAAGAATCGTTTCACGCAACGCATCGGTTAGCTTTCCCTGAGACTCAATTGATTCAAGGATGCTTGCCTTTCTTTCTTCTAAGCCTCGCCCATATTCAAGCGCTTCTTCAAGTTCACGCAACTGTGCATCATCAAGGCCTCCTGTGATTTCCTTACGATAGCGAGCGATAAAAGGAACTGTTGCACCCGAGTCAAGCAACTTAATTGCAGCGTTGACTTGTTCGGGTTGAGCTTTGATGGCTGTTGCAATATGAGTGACGATGCGCTCTTGCGCAGCTAATTCGAGTCGAGTCATGAGAAGTAGAGTCTTTCTGATTAAAAATAAAGCGAACTATAGCGGGTGCGCCTCAAATTCGGTGAGGGAAAAGTAAGCATTTTTAAACGGCTATGCCGCTTTAAAAAAAGCGGCATAGCAAAGAAAAATGCTCTTAAGACGTTAGGAGGCAAGACGAGGAACTGTAAGGCTTCCTTCTGGCATCAAAATGGTCTTTGGCTTGTCGCCAACGTATTGCGTGGCAACTTTGTAAGCTTCTTCAAAAGAATCCACGGCAGCAGTAAAGAGCATATCTTTAGCAAGCGTCTTATCAAGGCGCGTAACAAGGATGAAGTGGGCCTTTGAAATCGGGCGCGTAATCGCAAATGCTTTATTCGCGCCAATCTTAAAGTTTGCTTCAAGTTCGCACTTAATTGCTTTGGGTGTTTTAAGGCGTCTAAACGTTTCTTCGAGAACCTTCGACCCGGATCCTTCTTCGCAATCGGCAAAGAGAATCACAACGCCCCCTTTACGCACGGCGCACATGGCGTTATCCATCGTCTTTTGCATCTGATAGACGTTGATGTCTTTGGGGTAGCCGCCGCAGCTTGCGACAACGAGGTCGGCCTCTTCTGGGATGACACTTCCATAGACCTCATCGACAAATTTGCAGGCTTCCTTGTGTGCCGCGATGTAGTCGCCAGCAAACATTTTCAAGAATTGATGTTTGGCGTTCAAAATCGCATTAAAGAGGAAAAGCGAACGGCCCTTAGCGAAAAGGGCAACGCCTTCCATTTGATCTTCGTAGCAGGGGTTCCCGACAGTCTTACCGAGACCCGCGTGCTCGTCGAGCATGAAACTGTGGTTGACGCGAATCGTTTCCATTGCAGCGCACCCAGGAAGAATCGCTTTTCTTCCGCCGCCGTATCCAGAGAAATAGTGGTGAACAATGGTTCCTGTGAGGATGACGTGATCAACGTCACAGAGGTGTTTGTTGATCCAAACGGGCGTTCCGCGCGAAGTCTTTCCGAAGTACTCGAAATCTTTTTCAACCGTGCAGGTAGAGTTGTACATCTTAAGGCGCTTTGCGACGTTTTCCCCAACGGCCTCGACCATCTCTTCGTGGGTCATATCGCGGTGCGAACCAAGAGAGAAAACGATTTTCATATCTTCGTCACGCACACCGAGGCGATTCATTTCGTCGACAAGAACGGGCATAAAGTCAAAGCTATTTGCCACGCGCGTCGGGTCATTGCAGATAAAGGCGACCGTATCTCCAGGCTTTACGATTTTGTCAATCGATTCTGTTCCAATGGGATTACGAATCGCTTGCAAAACACCGGCTTTCACATCGGCCATCACAGGAAAATCTTCTGTGTGAACTTCGGCGATGATTTGTGACTCGTCAAGGCTAAATGTTTTATGCCCACGCCCATAGGCGAAACTAAATTCTTTTAATGACACGAAGGATCTCCTCTCTGAAGTAAGTATTTGAATCATTATAGGAGGCAAAACGAATGCTTATTTTTCTAGGTAAGTAACTTAAGAAGGGTTTGCGTCTTTTCTAGGTCAAGTTGACCTGGAGCGGAAACTTTCCCGAAACCAGCAAATGTCGCGCAAGAGCCAAAGATGCTTCCTGTAATTCGAGAGAGCTTGCCAAGCTCTCCCATGGCAATCGCAATAATCGGACGGTTAAGTGTTTTTGCGCGAAGAAGAACCGAGAAAAGCTTTAAAACGTCGTTATTCGTCTTTGGCATCACAGCAATCTTCAAAACGTCGGCTCCAATATCTTGCATACGCTTTAACTTGTTCCACAGAATCGATTCAGAAGCCGTCTTTTTAAAATCATGAAAACTTGTGATGACAGGGACGGATTGTGCTTTCGCTAGAGTAATCAACTTTTCAATATCGCCCCGCCCAAATTCGATGTCGATGGCATCGGGTTTTGCTTCTTTTAGAAAGCAAGTTAAGAGCCGTTTGTATTCGGTGCGGGAAATGTCGGCTTTTCCGCCTTCGCGACTTGTTCTTAGGGTGCAAAGAATTGGTTTCTTTGTTTTCTCTTTCAGAGTCTTGTAAGCGGCACAAAGCTTTTCACATTCAAGCGTCCCAAAAGAATCCATGCGCCACTCAAGGATGTCAACAGGCTTATCTTCAAGAGTTTTGGCTTTGGCGCACAGGCGAGCAACAGTCGCTCCTTCAAGACTTACAAGAACCTTTACGGGTTTTACTCCAAGAGAAACTTGGCCAATCTTTACAGTACGCATGATGAAAGCTCTTTACCAAACCAAAGAAAGCCAAAGTATAAAATGGGAGAATTGACATCGGAAAGGTAAGACGGAATGCGAATTGACAAATGGCTTTGGGCCGCACGCTTTTTTAAGACACGGACACTCGCGCGTGAAGCAGTTGAGCTCGGCCGCGTGAGAGTCAGCGGCGAAAGAACGAAACCCTCGCGCGAGATTCGGATCGGGGACGTTTTACAGATTCTTCGCGCTCAAGAGCGCTTTGAAGTTCAAGTCGCAGGGCTTAGCGAAGTTCGGGGACCTGCCCCTGTCGCACAAACGCTTTATGAGGAAACCGAGCAATCAAAAGAAAAGCGCGAACGCGTTGCAGAGATGAAGCGGTTTTCTGAAGAACCCGCGACTTCGATTCGAAAAGGGCGGCCCACAAAGCGCGATGCTCGTAAATTGCGTGAGTTTAAGTATGGGTAAAAAAAGGGTAGGAAGCTAGCGAATAATTCCTACCCCAAAAAACGACTAGCCTAAACCTAAGAATTAGGAAAATTCTCCAGCCATATCGATACTCGCGAAGTCGGTTAACGGGAATTCGACTGGCAAACCGGTTTTTTGGCTCTTATAGATAGCAAGCACGAGTTCAAGAGCGCGTCTTCCGCAGTAGCCATCAACATACGGCGTGCGATTGTCTTCAATGGCCTTTTTCATATCGGTAAAGATTCTTAAGTGGCCGTTTCCGTAGACATTGACAGTCTCTTCACGAATCGTGCGAATCTTCGCGTCTTCCTCGCGCTCGTCAGCAAATTGCCAAATCGCGATTTCGTTTGCGGATTCGCCAGAAATCTTCACGGTTCCTGTTTCGCCAAATAGGCAAAGGGATTCCTCTAAGTTTTTCGGGAAGATGTTGGTCGTTCCTTCAATAGTGGCAACGGCACCATTTTTGAAACTGACGACAGCAAGACCGACGTCTTCGGCTTCAATGTAGGGGTGGAAACGGCGCCGCGTTGCGCCATAGACGCATTCGATATCGTCTCCCATCATCCAACGCAAGAGATCAATACCGTGAATACACTGATTCATCAGGGCGCCACCGTCACGAGCCCACGTGCCGCGCCAAGCGGCCTGTGCGTAGTAGTCGTGACTACGATGCCAACGGATGTGCACGGTGCCGTGTGAGAGTTTCCCAAAGCGCCCTTCTTCAAGAGCGTGGCGCGTGGCTTGCACCGCATCGTTGTAGCGGTTTTGCTGGCACACACAAAGCTTTACACCCTTTTGCTCGGCTTTTTCAATCATCGCGTCAGCATCAGGTAAGCTCATTGCCATCGGTTTTTCCACAATAAGGTGGACACCAAAATCAAGAACAGCAAGAGCCATCTTGGCGCGAATGCCACTGTCGACCGCAAGACTTACAACGTCGATTTGGTTTTCGCGAAGCATTTGCTGAAAGTCGGTGTATTCCTTCGCGTTATGAAGCTTAAATTCGTAGACAAGTGCGTCCATGGCGCGTTGATTGAGATCGCACACGGCAACGACATTCATTCCGCATTGCAAGGCAGCGTTAACGTGATTGGCGGCAATACGGCCGCAACCGATAATGGCGTAGTTCATAGTTCACCAAAAAATAGTAAAAGAAGAATCGTCTCATTGTAGACGCCAAGCGTTCTCTCTAGCAGAGGAAAAAAGCGAATTTTTCTACTAGCGCTTTAACGCAAGAAAGCTTGGTGCATAAAGAGCGGCTAATCGAATGGCTTCAATGAGGCTTACCGGACTTGCTAAGCCTTTTCCTGCAATATCAAAGGCGGTTCCGTGATCGACAGAGGTGCGTAGGAAGGGAAGCCCCAACGTAATCGAAATCGTTCGCTCGAAATCAACCATCTTTGTCGCGATGTGTCCTTGGTCGTGATAAAGGGAAATCACCGCGTCGTATTTGTTTGAAGTAAGAGCAAAGTGAAAGATGGAATCCGCAGGATAGGGGCCTGTGACGTTGCAGCCAGCTTCTTGCGCGGCACAGACTGCAGGAGAAATTGCTTCTTTTTCTTCGCCTCCAAAGAGCCCGTCATCTGAACAATGCGGGTTAAGGCCCGCTACGCAAAGTCGGGGATTAGGAATGCCAAGCGTTTGAAGAGCTGCGGCGCAACGTAAGAAAAAGGAGCAAAGCGCCTCCTTTTTCACAGCTTTGCAAGCATCGAGTAACGACAAGTGGCGCGTAAAAAAGAAAACACGAAGATTTTTAACCTGAAACATCGTTAATGGGTCTTTGGTTTGAGAGACGCCCGCCAAAATCTCCGTGTGTCCCACATAAGGGACGCAGGCTAAATGAAGCGACTTCTTATTGATACACGTTGTTGCCACAGCATCGACTTTTCCTTCTAGAGCAAGATTCGCGGCTTTTGTGACGAATTCAAAAGCGGCTTTTCCGCAAGCGGCACTTTCTTTGCCGACTTCAAAGTCGCCTATCCCGATATTGGAGAGATCAAGAAAATTAAGCGTGTTTTCACGAATACCCGATAAAGATTCGTCGACCGTGTGAATTGTCGGATTAACGCGCATTGTCTGAGCTGCGCGCGTAAGAACCTCGAGACTTCCGACGCCAAGAAGTCGGGCAGAGTTTGTGACAATTGGGTCAATGGCGGCAGCGGCCAAGATTTCTGGGCCGATCCCTGCGGGGTCTCCCATCGGAACACAGATAAGGGGTTTCATAACGATTGGAGTTTGCAAAGTCGTTTCATGAGGACATTAATCATAGCGCTGAGATGTTCTAAGCCGCCTTAAAATTTGCGGCTAAGAAAGTTACGAGAGAAAAAGATGCTAGAGATGAAGGTGCACTTTCCTGAGGTGTTACTCGTGTTGCGTCACGGGCAAACCCCATGGAACCTTGAAAAGAAATTGCAGGGCAGAAAAGACATTCCGCTAAATGAGACGGGGAGAGCACAGGCCCTTGAAAACGGAAAGACGCTTCGGTGTCTTTTAGCAAAAGAAGCGATTGACCCCAAAGAAGTGAAGATTTTCGCAAGTCCCCTTATTCGCGCAATGGAAACGGCGCAAATTGCTTGTAAGGAGGCTGGACTTCCTGGCGTAATCCAGTCTGAGCCACTCCTTATCGAGCAGTGCTATGGGCTCTTAGAGGGGATGACACACGCTGAGATTCAAAAGCAATATCCCCATTGCTGGTACATGAGGCAGCACGACCCGTTATCGTATTTGCCGCCCGAAGGTGAATCAGGAGACGAATTCCAAGCGCGAATTTCTTCTGTCATCGACAAGGCAACGGGAGTGACGCTTTTAGTCGGGCACTTTGGCTTACTGCGAACGCTTATTGCTCTTTGTAAGTCAAACGCTATCAAAACGGATATCGACTTTGAAACACTCACGGGTGCGCAAGACACCGTCTACATGGTAAGAAGCGGCGCTTTAACGCTATATACGGCCTCGAATTTGAAGTAAAACGCGTCGCACGGGCGAGGGAAGGGCTTCGGCTTCTACCTCACTCCAAGAAATCCATTTGCCGTTACCTTCAGGCTCTTCATTTTGAGGGAGTTCTTTGGCGTATAGGTTCACTTCAATTTCATAGTGAGAAAAGGCGTGATGAAAGTGTGCCGCAGGGATTCCATCGAGAAAAGCGACTTCTGGCAAGCTCCATAAACCCTGCCATACGGCTTTCTTTTCTCTTTTCGTAAGCCAGAGCTTGTCGCCCTTAAGGTAAAGAACCATGGCGATGTCTCGTGTGGGCTTAGCCTGCGTTTTGAGTCTAACGGGGTACTTAGCAGGATTTCCTTGAAGATTTGCCTTACACCACTTGCCAATGGGACAGTCTTTACACTGTGGTTGCGTTCTTGAGCAAAGGCTGGCTCCTAGATCCATTAACGCTTGGTTATAGATGCCAGTGTTTTTCTTTGGCACGAGTTTTTCAGCAAGAGCCCAAAGCGCTTTTTGTGAGGAGGCTTTTTCAACGGGGTCTTTCAGGGTAAGTAATCGCGCGAAGATGCGGCGGACATTGCCATCTAAGATGGGAGTTGCCGCGTCAAAAGAAAAACTAGCAATGGCCCCCGCTGTGCTTTTCCCGATGCCAGGAAGCGTCATCAGTTCTTCACGCGTTGTTGGGAATTTACCGCCGTATTTCGCGTCAATGGTTTTCGCGCACTTCAAAAGGTTCCGCGCTCTTGAGTAGTAACCCAATCCTGCCCAAAGACGCATCACGTCCTCTTCCGTTGCCTTGGCTAAATCTGGTAGCGTCGGGTAGGCGGCAATGAATCGCTCAAAGTATTCGCAAACGACAGAAACCTGTGTTTGCTGGAGCATCACTTCTGATAGCCAGCGCTTATAAGGGTCTTTGACCATCCAAGGTAGGCCATGGCGCCCGTATTTCTTTTGCCAAGCAATAAGAGCGGCAGAAAATCCATCGAAATTTTGTTTCGTCTCTTGCATAACCCAATCGTAGCGAATTCGTACGCTAAGAGAAATACAAAAGAAAATTTTGTGGTTTTACAAATGTTTTCAAAACCGCGAGCGAAAAGAAAGGGTATGATTGCGCCCAATATCGCCGAGTTAACGACAACTTGCGGGGCGAAATAAACAAGTACCGCTAAAGCGTCTCCCGCATTTAGTCGCGAGCCACACACTCCGAACATCATGCGTTAGGCGCTGTCCTTAAGAACGCTTGAATACATACAGGAGTTAGCATGGCCAGCGATTTTCTTTTTACCTCCGAATCCGTGAGCGAAGGTCATCCCGATAAGGTCGCAGATCAAATTTCCGACGCGATTTTGGATGCGTGCATTGAACAAGATAAGCTTAGCCGCGTTGCAGCTGAGACCCTTTGCACAACAGGTCTCGTTGTTTTAGCTGGTGAAATCACCACCAAAGCCGATGTCGATTATGAAGGCGTGGTTCGTCGCGTCTTAAAGAGAATTGGTTACGACAACGAAGAGTACGGCATTGACGCAAAGACTTGCGAAGTGCGCGTTTGCTACGACAAGCAGTCTCCAGACATTAAGCAGGGCGTCGATGAGAAAGACGGCGATCCGCTAAAGCAAGGCGCAGGAGACCAAGGGCTGATGTTTGGCTTTGCGTGCGACGAAACGCCGACATTGATGCCTGCGGCAATCTTTTATTCACACCTTTTAGTTGAGCAGCAGTCTCGCGTTAGACGCGATGGCACGATGCCGTATTTGAGACCTGACGCAAAAAGCCAAGTGACGTTGCGTTACGTGGACGGAAAACCCGTCTCTGCCGCTAAGATTGTTCTTTCCACGCAGCATGCGCCTGAATGGAGCATCGGAAACGATATGAAGCCCGAATTCAAGGAAGCTGTGATTGAAAACATCATTCGTCCTGTGATGCCTGCTGAGTGGCTCAAAGACACGGAATTCTTAATTAACCCCACAGGACGCTTTGTCACTGGCGGCCCCCAGGGTGACTGCGGCTTAACAGGGCGCAAGATTATTGTCGATACCTATGGTGGCGCTTGCCCGCACGGCGGTGGCGCTTTCTCAGGGAAAGACCCGACAAAAGTCGATCGCTCTGCTGCCTACGCTTGCCGCTATGTCGCTAAAAACATCGTTGCCGCAGGGTTAGCCAAGCGCTGCCAAGTGCAAGTTGCGTACGCTATCGGTGTTTCTGAGCCGATGAATGTCACAGTGCGCACAGAAGGCACAGGTGTGATTTCTGATGAAGCGTTATCAAAGCTTGTCCGTGAAGTCTTTGATCTTCGTCCTGGCGGCATCGTGAAGATGCTCGATCTTCGTCGCCCGATTTACGAAAAGACAGCCGCTTACGGGCACTTTGGTCGTGAAGAGCCAGAATTTACGTGGGAACTTTGCGACAAAATTGAAGCCTTAAAGACCCGCGCGGGTCTCTAAAGAGCGTTTGAAACTAGGAGGGCCCCTCGTTAAAAGAGGCCCTCACTAGGTCTGTGACATTACTTCGCTAAGGTGCGCCAGACGCAACGGCTCATCAATTCAAGCGAATTGCCAAGCGTCTTCTCATCGAAGTCAAAGTGGTTGTTGTGGTGACCAGCGGTGCGGTTCGTACCAACCTGAACGTATGTGCCCTTGCCGCCAGCGGCCTGAACAGTACTCATAAAGTGTGAGTAGTCTTCGGAGGCGCCAAAGCTCTTACGCTCGATGATGTTATTGAAAACGCCCATAGCCTTGGCTTCTTCGGCAACGACCTTGGCGCATTCGGCATCGGACTCGCCGCTCTTTGTGCCGCCCATCAACTTAATCGAGTAGCCGCAGCCCCACATATCGCCAGCAGCCTTACCAATGCGCTGCACTTCGCCAAACATGTAGTCGTTTAAGTCGCTTGTGATACCGCGAGTTTCGAGAACGAGAACGGCCTTCGGAGGAATGACGTTACGGCCTTCGCCGCCGATTAATTTGCCGACTGTGATGCGTGTGTCGCCTTTGCCAGAGCGCGGAATCGCATGCATATTGAGTGTGGCAGTGGCTGCAGAAAGAAGCGCATTCTTCCCTTCTTCAGGAGCGTTACCCGCGTGAGCAGGAACACCTGTGTAGGTGATATCGGCCTTTGTTGTAGCTAAGAAGTTTGTGGTTCCGCAAATAACGGTTCCAAGGTCAGCGGCCTGGAAACCAATGTGCATACCAAAGATTGTGTCAACGCCTTTGACGGCACCGGCGTCAACCATCGGTGTTGCGCCGCGCACGCCTTCTTCGGCAGGCTGGAAAATGAAGCGAATCTTGCCCTTTAACTGGTCTTTACAGGCGGCGACGACTTCCGCGAGCGCCAAGCCAATCGTGACGTGGCCGTCGTGGCCGCAAGCGTGCATGCAACCCTTATTGACAGAGGCGAAGCCTTCGGCTGTCGGGCGGTGTGTCGGTTCATCGCATTCTGTGCAGTCGTTGCAGTCCATATCGAAACGAACAGCAAGGAATGGTCCTTCAGAACCAAAGTCCATATCGGCCCAGAAGCCGGTGAGCCCTCCTGTCATTTTGGCAACGAGTTCGGGGTCGGCGCCCTGAGCAATGGCGCGTTCTTGGTGTTTTTTAAGCACTTCAGGAGCCGGAACGCCCATCATGGTGTCGACCTTAACGGCGTCTTTACCCATGGTGATTTTGTAGCCTAGGCTCTGCATCTTCTTTATAGCCATCGAAGCCGTACGGAATTCTGTCCAGCCAGATTCCGGATGTTTATGTAAGTCACGGCGTGTGGCAACGAGCCCCGGGGTGAGTTCTTTTACTTTCGCAAGCATTGTCTCGTTCATAGTTCAAGCGTCCTCTTGAATAGTTACGGAAATCTTTACCGAAACAATAAATAGCGTCGAAAAAGCACATGCCGATTGTTGTCTCGGTCACAAGAAATTGTAATGAAATCGACTTGTTCCTATAGGGAAAAATTGGTAAAAAACGTAAAATCTAGGGAAAACCGCAAATCCCCCAAAAAAGAAGAGCAGCCCTTTCTAAAAAAGAAAGGCTCTTTTCATTAAAAAAGCCCAAAAGAAAGGCAAGAAAACTCGATGCTTAAGCGCAAGTCGTTTTACGAGATAGGACCGATTGAGAGGCTTGTTTTTGCGCTCGTGATGCTTATCGTGCTTCTTTTGTTGATGAGCTTTCGTCTTATGGGAGAGGTCGAGCACGAACACCTAGGCATCGCTCTTATGGTCTTAATGATCTTTCACTTGCTTTTTGTGCGGCGCTTGAAAGGGAGCGACACCACAGAGCGCTTTAAAGTGATTTTTGCCATCGCCTTTGCACTTTGCGCTCTAACGGGCGCTGCGATATCACGCTACGACTTTGGGTTTTACGAAGTTATCCCGTATAGCGAGGTTTGGGAAGAAATCCATTTTATGAGTGCCTATTGGTGTGTTATCCTCGTTGGTATTCACATCGGATTTCAAGAAAAATCGATTGCGGCAATTCTGCCCAAAGCGCTATGTCGAATTGGCAGAGTTTTCGTGTACGCTTTGAGTATCTACGGCGTTGTGGTCCTTTTCACGACGCCCGTTGTGTCGTATCTATTTTTTGGAAAAGGCTCTAGTCCAGTGGACTACTCGTCTGGTCTTGGCGTTTTCTTTTTTCAATATCTTGCCGTTGTGACGTTAATGGCCTTTTTGAGCGCAAAAGTTCAACAGAAAAGGAGTCAACATGCCGGTTACGAAAGAGAAAGTAAATGAGGAAGTTAAGCGTCTAAAGCGCCGTATTGACTGCACTTTGGGCCGCGAAGTTTGCGACTTAATTATTCGTGGCGCGACAGTAGCCGATGTTGCCAATGGCGCTTTAATGAAAGATGTTGATATCGCCATCGACTCAGGTCACATTGTCGATATTGGTAAAGAGATTCGCGCTAAAGCCAAACTCGAACACAAAGCCAAAGACGGGGTCTATGTCCCAGGCTTTATTGATTCACACGTTCATATTGAATCCTCTTTTCTGTCGCCTTCGGGGTTTTCTGATCTCGTCATTGTTCATGGCACAACAACCGCTGTTGTCGATCCCCATGAAATCGCCAATGTCGCAGGAACCGCAGGCATTGACTACATGATTAAAGCAAGTGAAGGCTTGCCGCTTGATGTGCGCTTTACGCTTTCTTCTTGCGTTCCTGCTTCTGGCTTTGAAAGTTCTGGCGCGGTTCTTGACGCTGAAGCCTTGGCCCCTTACTTTGAAAACGAGCGAGTCTTGGGACTAGCGGAAGTGATGGACGTTCCTGCTCTTTTATCGTGCCACGAGGACATGCTTAAAAAGATTGCGATGGCGCGCCTTACGGGAAAAGTCGTTGACGGACACGCGCCGCTACTTACTGGCACAGAGCTTTCTGCTTATGCCGCCTCTGGCGTTCGAAGCGATCACGAAGGGTCAACGCCAAAAGAACTCACTGAGCGCTTCTCGCGCGGAATTACCGTCAATCTTCGCGAGGGCTCTGCTGCGCAAAACGTTGAAGGGCTTTTTAAGGGACTCAATGAATTCAATTGGTCTCACGCAATGTTTTGCACCGATGATGCGGGAGCTGACGACGTGATTGTCAACGGTCACGTTGTACGAGCGTTACGTAAAGCGGTTTCTTTGGGGTTAGACCCCATGAAGGCGCTTGCAATGGGAAGCATCAATGTGGCCAATCACTATGGCATTCGTGAAAAGGGGCTTTTGGCTCCAGGTTATGTCGCCGACATCGTTTGTGTGAAAGACCTCAAAGATTTTGCCGTGCTTGAAGTCTGGAGTCGCGGTGAATTGGTTGCTCAAGACGGGCAATTGCTTAAATCTGCGACGCTTATCCCCGTGCCTCCTGCTTTGCGTCATTCTGTGAATCTTCCGCATGTGACTTCTAAAGATTTCGAGGTAACGCTTCAAGGCGAAGCGCACGTTATTGGCGTTATCGCAGGACAGATCATCACAAAACACATTAAAAAGACGCTCGTAACCGATAAAGACGGGCACTTTGATGCGAAGAAAAACCCAGGAGTAGTCAAGATTGCTGTTCTTGAGCGTCATCATGAAACAGGAAACATTGGCTTAGGGTGGATTGAGGGCTATGTTGCAGAGAATTCGCTTATGCAAGGCGCGATTGCAACGAGTGTCGCGCACGATGCGCATAACGTCATTGTCGCAGGAGATAACGACGCGGATATGGCGCAGGCCGTGAACACGGTTCGCGACATTGGCGGAGGCATGTGTGTTGTGAAAGCCGGGCAAGTGATTGCAACGTTGCAATTGCCGATTGCCGGATTAATGAGCGACATGCCTGCGGTGGGTCTTGCTCAACAGAAAAAGGCCTTCCGAGAAACAGCCGAGCGAGAGCTTTCGATTGCAAAGGGTGTGAATCCTGTGATGACGTTATCTTTTACGGCGTTAACGGCAATTCCTGAATTGCGCATCACAGATCGGGGTCTTTTTGACTTCATGAGTTTCTCATTTGTGAGCGAAGAACAAAGGAAGCTCGGGCATATGCAGTAAAATCTCTGCCCCTATCGGAGAAAAAGAATAAAAATGAGTCAATCCCAACGAGAAGAGCGAGAACGCGAGAGGCTTTCCTATCGACTTTTACCTGGAGAAGAGCGCCACTACTTAGAGCGCTTAGGTGCGAAGATTTCATGGTCCTTATATCGGGCGAAAGAAAAATCTCTTGGAACCGTTGTGTTGCTTCACGGTATCGCGAGTAACGGAAGCCGTTGGGAGGAGTTTTCTGAAAAGAGTTTTCTTCACGATCGTTGGGATATCTTGCGCCTAGATTTGCGGGGTCACGCAGGAAGCGTGAGCTCTAAAGTGGGAACGCTCGAAATCTGGAGCGAAGACCTTAAGGCAATCCTTGAAAGCGTCAACTTAAAAAAGATTGTGTTAATCGGTCACAGCTTAGGAGCGCAGGTTGCGATTAAGTTTGCGCAGCTTTTCCCCGAGTTTTTGCGCGGCCTTATTTTGCTCGATCCCTTATTTTCTCAAGCCTTTACAGAAAAGACACTTCGCCTAAAGCGTAAAAAGCCATTGATTGTTGCAGTCGACTATGTTTCGCGCTTTTTTAATCTTTTGGGTTTCCATCGCACAATCTACCCGCAAAACTTAAGAGACAAAGACCAAACAGCACGCGTGATGATTGCCAAAGGCGGTAAAGACCTTCAAGCCTTTATCGAGCGGTATTCATCGCCTAAGTTTGATATGAAGCTCATTCATCTTGCGCAATATGCGCGAGACGTGATTGAAACGGGGCGCGATACGCCGGGATCAGAAATCTTTACGATGCCAACGTTGGTTATCGCCGCTCAAACAGGAACCTATACGGATTCTCGTGTGGTTAAAGAGTGGGTCGATGCCATGCCCTGTGGAGAGATTCAAACGGTGCACTGCGTTCACTGGCCATTAACCGAGTGCCCCGATGAGGTTGAAGCGGCAATTCGCTCGTGGTTTAGTAAAACAGAACTTCAGCCCTAAAGCGAAAAACTACCCAAATGAAAACGCGACCGAACCGGTCGCGTCTTCA
>CAVEMY010000003.1:64587-66441 GCA_963617005.1 Parabacteroides distasonis
GGTTTCCAAGCAAAGCATGGATTGATGTCGATATCCATTAATTCGGCTTCGGTTCCGCGATTGCCGTAGTTCCAATTGCCGTGCGAGCGCTGGCCATAGCTTGTTGACAAGCCAAAAGGCATCGCAATGCCGAGGCCAACCCACCAATTTGGATTGATTTGGTGTGTGATATAGAAATTCGGGAGAAATTCGGCCTTGTTTTGTCCGTCGTTCTTTTGCCCTGTGCTGTCGATTTTCACGACTTGATTCATCGTAACGCCAGTAACGCCAAGCTGAATTTGTGTGCCAGGTAAGAAAACCATGGCCGCTGGGTTATAAAACGGAGCAGAAACGTCATCTCCTGTGATGCCAGCTCCAGAGTAGGCACGACCGAGCGTGACGACAGATTGCTCTGTCAACTGAAATGAAGCTGCCCACGCCTCGGACGCAACCGTTGCGACTGCACACACGCAAGCTCCGATTGCCGTCATCTTCTTTAAATACATGGTATGAATCCCCTATGTAAAAAAACTAACTACATCCGCTTGCCAAAAGGCTTGCCAGATTGCGAGATGCGAATTTTGAAAAAATATCAAGGGGAAAATCGCCCGTTTTTTTAAGTAGAAACCCTAAAAAAATTGGGTGAAAAAAGCGCGCGAAATAGCGTATGTCTTCGCGCGCGAGGAAAGGAAATCTCTCAAAAAGGACGTGAGTTACTTCGTTGATGGCACAGGAGTCCACCCTGTTGGGCAGGCACGCACATCTGGGTAATAACCCTTTTCAGCTTCACACCAAAAGAGTGTGTTATTGCGAATCGTTGTGCTCGAATTGCTCGCAGCGGCCTGTTGTGTGGTGTAGCTACTTGCCTGGTTCGAGGAATTAATCGCAGAAACCGTGGCACCTGCAACAATCGCTCCAAAAACAAAGGGCGCAACCCAATCAGAGCTGTGGTGATAGTGATGCACAGGGCCTCGTGGCCCATGGTGATGAGGCGCAGGGGAACCGCGATGTGGAGCAGGGGATCCATGATGGGGAGCGGCGTGTTTCGCTGGCGGCGGAGGCGCAGCGTAGCTCGCACTCATTCCCATTGTCAGTCCAAGCGTTGCGCAGGAAAGGGCGCAGAGGATTTTTTTCGTTAAGTTTTTCATAGTCGGCCCCCTTTGTGGGTTTGTTCGTAAGCCCCCATGGCTTACTGTTGGAGCCACTATAACGCACAAAAATCAAAGCGTATCGCTTTCGAAACAAACGGTAATATGTCTTTGCAAAAGTCACGAAACGCTCACAGAACTTCTAACTTTTAGGCAAAATACAGGCTATGACAACGTTCGAACAATTAGAAAAACTTCGTGAGCCCTTTGCTAAGGAACTCAAAATTGTCCTTGGTACGCTTTTTGTTGCTACGGCTGCCTGTATGGCTGTGGCCGCAAGCGACGTCTATGACAACAATCTCGTGAGCGCCGCAGGTAATTTCGGGCTTTTCTGTGTTCTCTTTCGTATTTACCTCATGGCCCCAAGAACGCTTGCCATTGCAAGAAAGGGGTCCCCTCGTTGGATTCGCGCAGAAACCGAGTATCTAGAAACGCATTTCCCGTGGTATGAACTTGTCGGGAAATTCGGCTGGGTGTGTTTAGCGATTTCTGTTGCTTTGCAGTTGGCGATGGTCACGGGCTCAATGGAAGGTCTGTAGCGGTGTTTTCTCGCTAATAAAGCGGGTCTCTTGCGGGTTGTGGCAAGAAAACCACTTAAGAAAGTCTGAAAAGAAAGAAATCTACTCTTGACAAGAGAGGTCGAATACACGCATAATCCTCCCCTCGCAGATTGGAGGGGTGCCCGAGTGGCTAAAGGGGGCAGACTGTAAATCTGTTGGCTTACGCC
>CAVEMY010000004.1:0-62709 GCA_963617005.1 Parabacteroides distasonis
CCCATTATGCAAAAGGTACGCAGTCACCCTTGCGGGCTCCTACTGTTTGTATGTATGCGGTTTCAGGTTCTATTTCACTCCCCTCCCGGGGTTCTTTTCGCCTTTCCTTCACAGTACTGGTTCGCTATCGGTCGATCATGAGTATTTAGCCTTGGAGGATGGTCCCCCCATCTTCAGACAGGATGTCACGTGTCCCGCCCTACTTATCGTCACCTTAGTACCACTCCATCAGCTTCGCATACGGGGCTGTCACCCTCTGTAGCCGGTCTTCCCAAACCGTTCTGCTGCTGATCGGAATTATCAATGACTAGGCTCTTGCAGTTTCGCTCGCCGCTACTTCCGCAATCTCGGTTGATTTCTTTTCCTGCAGTTACTTAGATGTTTCAGTTCACTGCGTTCGCCTCCCAGACCTATGTATTCAGTCTGGGATACCGAATAAATTCGGTGAGTTTCCTCATTCGGACATCTGCGGATCAAAGCTCTTTTGCCAGCTCCCCGCAGCTTTTCGCAGGCTTACACGTCCTTCGTCGCCTATGATCGCCAAGGCATCCACCACATACACTTAGTCGCTTGATCCTATAACCCTGCGGCCTTTAGCCCCGCAGAGTCTTCACGCAACTATTTCGTAACGTGCTGTTCTCTTGGTTCAGTGAGATTTCTCGTTCAATGAAGAATTTGAAACTCATTCAAATGCAATCACAACCCGTTCCCTCAGTCTCTCATCAAGACTGATTGAACGCTTTACTTCTTCTTTTCCAAATTTTTAAAGAACTTCTCTCGAAAAATCCAAACAGAAGATTCCGATAAGCGTGGACACTACCAATCCAATCCCAGATCCCAAAAGATCCAGACTCAATTCTCTTGAAAGGAGGTGATCCAGTCGCACCTTCCGGTACGACTACCTTGTTACGACTTCACCCCAGTCATGAAACCCACCGTGGGCGCCGTCGTCCTTGCGGTTGGACAAACGCCTTCTGGTGAACCCCACTCCCATGGTGTGACGGGCGGTGTGTACAAGACCCGGGAACGTATTCACCGCGGCATGCTGATCCGCGATTACTAGCGATTCCGACTTCATGCAGTCGAGTTGCAGACTGCAATCCGGACTACGATCGGTTTTCTGGGATTGGCTCCACTTCGCAGTTTCGCTACCCTCTGTTCCGACCATTGTATGACGTGTGAGGCCCTAGCCATAAGGGCCATGAGGACTTGACGTCATCCCCACCTTCCTCCGGTTTGTCACCGGCAGTCTCATCAGAGTGCTCCCTTACGGGTAGCAACTGATGACAAGGGTTGCGCTCGTTGCGGGACTTAACCCAACATCTCACGACACGAGCTGACGACAGCCATGCAGCACCTGTGCTCAGGTTCCCTTGCGGGCACTGCCTCATTTACAAGGCATTCCTGACATGTCAAGGCTAGGTAAGGTTTTTCGCGTTGCATCGAATTAATCCACATCATCCACCGCTTGTGCGGGTCCCCGTCAATTCCTTTGAGTTTTAATCTTGCGACCGTACTCCCCAGGCGGTCTACTTCACGCGTTGGCTTCGTTACTGAGGATTTAACTCCCCAACAACCAGTAGACATCGTTTAGGGCGTGGACTACCAGGGTATCTAATCCTGTTTGCTCCCCACGCTTTCGTGCATGAGCGTCAGTTTTGCCCCAGGGGGCTGCCTTCGCCATCGGTGTTCTTCCGCATATCTACGCATTTCACTGCTACACGCGGAATTCCACCCCCCTCTGACGTACTCCAGTCGGACAGTCACAAATGCAGTTCCCAGGTTAAGCCCGGGGATTTCACATCTGTCTTACCCAACCGCCTGCGCACGCTTTACGCCCAGTAATTCCGATTAACGCTTGCACCCTACGTATTACCGCGGCTGCTGGCACGTAGTTAGCCGGTGCTTATTCTTCAGGTACCGTCAGCATCACTATTTGTTCAATAGTAACTTTTCGTCCCTGACAAAAGCGGTTTACAACCCGAAGGCCTTCTTCCCGCACGCGGCATGGCTGGATCAGGGTTTCCCCCATTGTCCAAAATTCCCCACTGCTGCCTCCCGTAGGAGTCTGGACCGTGTCTCAGTTCCAGTGTGGCTGGTCGTCCTCTCAGACCAGCTACTGATCGTCGGCTTGGTGGGCCTTTACCTCACCAACTACCTAATCAGTCATCGGCCGCTCCGTTCGCGTGAGGTCTTGCGATCCCCCACTTTCACCCTCAGGTCTTATGCGGTATTAGCTACCCTTTCGAGCAGTTGTCCCCCACAAACGGACACGTTCCGATGTTGTACTCACCCGTTCGCCACTCGCCGGCAGGACTAAGCAAGCTTAGTCCCCCGCTGCCGTTCGACTTGCATGTGTAAAGCATGCCGCCAGCGTTCAATCTGAGCCAGGATCAAACTCTTCAGTTTAATTCCTGTTTCTTCGCACCTAACTTAAAGCTAGGCACTTCGCTCGCTACTCAAAGAATTCGAGGAAAGTTTCCTTTCCTTAACTCTTTTGCTTTTTTAAGTGCGAGACGCTTTTTTTGCTTCGAGCTCCGTAGACCTCGTCTGCCTTTAAGCCTTTCCCACACTTATCGGTTCGTTGCCAAGTTTTTAAAGAACTAATCATTTCGCCTTTCTCAGGCGACAAGGCTCGGCATCATACACGAGTCTTTTTTTATTTGCAAATGCTAAAAAATTTCTTTCTCAGCACACGCACTCCCTACCCCTACTTCGAATTAACTCGTAACCCTCTTTAGGAGCGAGGGGGCGAATTATTGTCAATGTTTTTTCGGTTGTCAATAGTGAGAGAAACGACACACAAGTTTTTGTAGTCTTTCTTTTTCGACCACTAAATATGGCAAAAGGCGTTATTGTGCAAACCAAAGCTTTCGGAGGCCCTATGATTCTTTATAACGTTCGCCCAACTGACGCAAAAGCGCATCTTTTTACTGTAACTGTCACATTTAAGGCACACAAAAAAGGATCAATCCATCTGAGACTTCCGACTTGGATCTCGGGCTCGTATCTCATACGAGACTTCGCTGCGAACATTTATTGTGAAGTTGCCTCTCGCGATGGAAGGGCTCTTCCGTTCGTTAAAAGGGACCTCTCACTTTGGGAAATTCAAGTTCCTTCGAATTGGCCTATCGCAGAAGATTCCTACTTTTTTGTGGTTTACACCGTATGGGCCTTCGACTCGTCAGTGCGAGCCGCTTATCTTGATCAGTTTCGAGGATTTTTTAATCCTGGTTCGATTTTGATGAGCGTTGTAGGACAAGAAAACGAAGAGCATCAGATTTACCTTGGCAACGCCAAAGAGCCCCTCGGAAAGAATTGGAGAGTTGCTACAAGCCTTCCAAAAGGAACTCCCAACATAGAGAACCTCTTTCACGACACTTACGTGGCGCGTAGCTATGACGAACTCATCGACTCGCCTTTTGAACTCGGAAAGTTTTTAAGGTTACGGTTTTCTGTCCACGGCGTTCCGCACAGCATCTGCATTGCAAACGCCCCGAGTGATATTGACCGTAAAAAACTTACCGCTGACATTAAAAAAATCTGCACAAAAGAAATTGAATTCTTCGAGCCTGAAACGCACAAGAGTCCCGTGAGTTCTTATACCTTCCTCGTTAACACAACAAAAGACGAGTTCGGTGGTCTCGAACACAGAGCAAGCTCGGCTCTCGCAATTCCAGAAAAGTGTTTTCCTCGTCTTGAAAGCAAAACAAAGCGCAAGGACTACATTCGTCTCCTAGGCTTATTTGCACATGAATATTTTCATACGTGGTTTGTTAAACGCATCAAACCCAGTGAATACGTGCACTGTGACTTTTCTAGAGCCGTTCCAACACAACTTCTTTGGCTTTTCGAGGGCTTCACAAACTACTATGAAGCGCTCTTTCTTGTTCGCACTGGATTAATTACGCAAAAAGAATTCCTCTCACTTATTAGCGACGATCTTACGAGTGTTCTTTCAACAAACGCTATCAACATACAAACGCTTTCTGAGGCAAGTTTTGATGCGTGGATTAAGTACTATAGGCCAACGCCGAACCGGCCAAACGCCAAGGTCTCTTATTACGTTCAAGGCTCTCTTGCCGCTCTCATGCTTGACGCGAAGATTCGAGAAGAAGCGCCAAAGCACTCACTAGATGACGTGATGCGAGATCTTTGGAAAGACTACGTGACTTCAAAGCGCTACGAGGGACTCATGTATGAAGACTTCATCTGGGCCATCAGAAAGAGCGCGAAACTTTACCTAGAAGACTTTGTTGACCAGCTCGTTCGTACAACGGAAACGCCAGACTACAAAGCGGCTTTACTCTCCTATGGAATCACTCTTAAACCCAAGGAACTCCCTCTTGTGAGAAAGCTTCTTGGCATAACGGGAAAAGAAGTCGATAACGGATACCGTGTTGACATCGTTTATGCGCTCGAGACAGCAGAAGAGCTTGGCCTCTCGTCTGGCGACGTGCTTTTAGACGTAGGAAAGAAATGTAAGGGGCCAACTCTTGAGTCTATCTTAGAGGGTAAATGTGTTGGAGACACCGTCGAATTCACCGTCCTACGCGGAACAAAAGAATTCGACGTCTCTGGAAGAATCCTTCCTGGGCCAAAGGGCGTTTCCTGTCAGAGTAAAGGGCTCACCGAGAAAGGGAAACGCTGGTTAGCGGGCTAGTTCCAACCGAATTCGGCCATTGTGCGACTTACGGCGGCTTCATCAACCGTCTGCGTCGCACTTGACCCAATCCCGTGAATTAGAACAAAGCGTAAGTCGTTACCGTGAACCTTTTTGTCGCCGTGCATCACGCGCAGTGCTTCACTAGCGCTAATCCCGTCAACACGCACAGGAAGACCCGCTGCCCTTACAACGCTTTCGATTCGCTTTTCTTCTTCTTGAGATAAAAAGCCCAATTGACGAGACAAGGCCGCCGCCATCACCATTCCTGCGCCCACTGCCTCACCGTGCAACCAATGCCCGTAACCTGTGATTTTTTCTATCGCATGTGCAAATGTGTGACCGAGATTAAGAAGCGCTCGAACGCCGTGCTCTTTTTCATCATTGCGGACAACGTGTGCTTTCATATCGCAGCAATGGGCAATCACTTCTTCAAGGGAGATCAAGTCAAGAGCTCGAAGTTTGGGCATCTCTTTTTCTAGACGAGAAAAAAACTGCTTGTCGCCAAGAATTCCATACTTAATCACTTCACCTAATCCAGCACTAACTTCACGAGCGGGCAATGTCTTTAAAACCGTGGGGTCAATGAGCACGAGTTTTGGTTGATGAAAGGCCCCTATCAGATTTTTTCCATACGGCAAATTAACGCCTGTTTTTCCGCCCACGGAACTGTCGACTTGCGCTAAAAGTGTCGTCGGAATTTGAACAAAGCGAATGCCTCGCATCCAAAGGCTTGCAGCAAATCCTGCCATGTCGCCTACGACGCCACCGCCTAAGGCAACAAAAATGCTTGCGCGATCGGCTCCAAGCTTATGCGCGGCATCAAGGATTTTTTCAATACCGGCCATGTTTTTAAACTCTTCGCCATCAGGCAAAACACAAGTGGCGATAGGAACATCTGGCATGTGCTTTTTAAGGCTTTCAAGGACTCTCTTTTCATAAAGAGGCGCAATCGTCTCATTGGTGACAATTAAGAGGCGTGTTGGTTTAAGAGGGGCAATCTCTTTTCCCGCGCTTTCGAGCACGCTTTCTCCAATCAAAATGGGGTATGAGCGATCTTTCAATTGAACTTCATATTGAATCATTGTTTTCCTCTTAATGCTTTAACGTGCGCGACGATTTCTTTAACACGCTCTTGAGATAAAACTTCTTGTGTAATCTCCTGCGGTGTCTTTCGCGAAACGCTCACCTTCATGTCGCTTACCGCGTCGTAAGTAGGCGTTCTTTCGATAAGAAGTTCCCGAACGCGTTGAACGGGATTTTCTGACTGAAGTAAAGGACGCGTTGTATCGTTTTTTGTTCTTTCAATCACATCGGAAACTCGAACAACTAATTGAACAACAAATCCCCGAGCGAGTAACTTGTGGTTAACTTCAAACATTGGCGTTCCGCCACCCATCGCAAGAACAACGCCTTCTTTCTGTGTAAATTGAGCGGTTGCTTGCGTTTCATAAAAGCGAAATGCCGCCTCGCCTTCGGTTTTGAAAATTTCCGAAATGCTTTTTCCCTGCTCGGCAACTATCACATCATCCATATCGAAGAACTCCCAGCCAAGGGCTTTAGCAAGTTCTTTTCCTACGGTACTTTTGCCGCTCGCCATCATGCCGATTAAAAATATCGACTTCTTTTGTTTCTCATCCATTGCAATAAAACCTTAAGCGCCAATTGGGCGAATGCCCGATTCTGTGAGAATCCAATCAAATAGTTTGTCGTGCGCTTCTGCCACCAAATCGTCACAGCGTAACTTTTCAAAAGCAATCGCAACAGAAATCACTGGTGCTTTTTCTTCTTTTCTTTTCGCTAAGTAGCGATCGTAAAATCCCGCGCCCGATCCCAATCGCACACCCTTACTATTAAAAGCAAGACAAGGTAAAAGAATAATCTCTGGCGTTATTTTCACATCCTCTTTTGGGATTGCTATGCCATAGGCTCCGATATGCATAGGGCAGTTTGGGCTCCACTGTGCATAATGCATCAGAGCTGCCGCTTTATCGTCAATCACAGGAAGAGCCGCTTTACGAAGCGCATTGCCACTGAGCCACTTTCGAATAGCACCCAAAATATCGGGCTCAGCGCGAAATGGCCAATAGGCTCCGACGATGCTCGCTTCTTGCGTATTAAGCCAATTGGCAAGAGCCGTATTGATCGCCGCCTGATACTCAGGATGATCGCGCATAAGCCTTTCTCTTCGCATCAGAAAGAGCTTTCGTAATTCATTTTTTGTGGGCGCTGTTATCATAACTAACCGTGTTTTATAACTGTTAGGGATTTCTGCGTGACTTCGCATTCTCCCACGTTTTGCGCTTTTGTTCGCTTGGCCTTCGTGAGCCTAGGGGCTTTTTGTCTCATTAACGGCGCCTTTGCCTCTCGAGCGCTCGACGAGACACCCGCTCGTCTTGAGGCCTTAGCGCAAGAAGAAACGGCAGAAAAAGAAGCGCCCGAAAGCGTCAATGAAGAGGCACCCGTTGTTTCTTTTGAAGCCGAAGACGCCATTCAAGAACCGGTCCCTTCTCGCTTGCTAGGAAGCGAAACGCGCCAGGCCTTGATTTCCGATAGTGCTTTTTTGTCTGCTAGAACGGCTTTCCGTAAAAACCATCCCGAGGCTCTCAAAGAACTCGCGCAGCAAACAAAAGGGCATCCCCTTTATGGCTATGTGGAGCTTTGGAATCTTTTGCTGCAGTTAAAAAACAACCCCGCTGATACTTCCGTTTTGTCGCAGCTAAGCGCCTTTTCTTCTCGCCACACGGATGAGTATTTAGGCGAACGCGCCCAAGGGGAACTCGCTCGCTTTTATGCGTTTCACGATGACACGAAAAATTTTGAAGCACGTTGGGCGAAACTTTCGTGGCAAAAGTCAGAAGCCGATCTTCGTTGTCTACGGTTAGCCGTCTCGCTACAAGGAAAGCACACAAAGAAAACCCTCACTGAAGCGAAAAAAGAGCTCGTTACAACTCCGATTATTCAAGAAAAGGCTTGCCAGAAGCTTGTTTCTGCAACTCTCAAAGCCTCTCCCAAATGGTCTTGGGACTACCTACTCATCCTTTTACAGAAAAACAAAATCCGTTTAGCCAGAGAGTTCTTGGATTCTCCCGCGGCTAAGACGCTTCCCGTTCGCGCTGCGACACTGAAATCCGTTTTAGTGAGTCCCAAAAACTGGTACGCCAAAAATAAAAAACGTCTTTCTCGCGTTCCGTCTCGGCAATTGGTTGTGGCGGCCCTCGCTCTCGCACGCTCGGATACAGAGGCCGCTTCTCATATGGCAAACGCTGCCACAAAGCGCCTCGATGCGGCAACTCGCACGCTCCTTTGGGGCCATATTGCCTATCAGGCAGCGCTCAATCACGACAAAAAAGCCCCGCGCTATTACCAAAATGCTGGAAACGCCCTTGCAAACTCTCAAACGCTTGTCAATCGCGAAGCCGTTTTAACTTGGCATGTTCGCGCTTATCTGCGAGAAACGAATTGGCCCCGCGTCCTTACGACGATTCAACATCTTCCAGCTTCCATTGCCAAAGACTCAACGTGGGTCTATTGGAAAGCGCGTGCCCTCTGGGCCACAAAAAAGAGGACACAAGCTAAGGAGCTTTTCAAAAAAATCTCTCACGATTTTTCCTTTTATGGACTGCTGGCGCGTGACGCACTGCATCAGCCTTATGAAAAAGGGATGATGACGCTTGAACCGCCTTTAACAGAGGCGAAAAAAGCGAGTTTTGTTGAAAACCCCCATATTGAGCGAGCGCTTCGCTTTTATGCTCTCGATTTGTTTTTCGAAGGAAATCGTGAATGGGCTTGGGCCATGCGCACAATGGGTAAGCGCGAAAGACTTGAACTCGCGCAATACGCTTTAGAAATCGGTTTAACGCATCGCGCAATCAACACCTCCACGACAACAGGTGTTCTTGTTCGAAGCCAGGCTTATCCTAAAGCGCATGAAAAAGCAGTCGTAGAAGCCGCTCGCGTCGCCGGTCTTTCTGAAGATTGGCTCTTTGGCTTAATCCGCCAAGAATCACGCTTTATTTCCACAGCAAAAAGCTCTGTTGGTGCCTTAGGTCTTATGCAAGTGATGCCACGAACGGCACGATGGGTTGCTAAAAAAATAGCCCTAAAGAACTATCAGGACGATGCCTTAACGAAACTTGATACCAATCTTGTCATCGGAGCGCAGTATCTAAAGCTTGTGAGCGACAATTTCGAGGGCTCGATTCCGTTAAGTTGCGCAGGATATAACGCTGGACCAAGCCGTGCCGTTCTATGGCGGTCTCGCCTAACGAAGACTGTCGAAGGCGCCATTTTTGCAGAAACCATCCCCTTTACAGAAACCCGAGGCTACGTCAAACACGTGGCAGCCAACACAGCGCAATATATGTTCGGTAAGCCCGATAGGAAAACTCTTACAGAAATCCTAGGGAAAATTTCTCCTCAGCCAAACGCCCCTGTGGCGCTCCCTTAAGGGCTCGCCCCTTCATCCGTTTTTCTGATTCCAAATCTGTCGTTTCGCTGTAGACTGCGCCCTCAAATTAAACTTGTCTTTCACTTTGGCTTTCCTTAAAGAGCCAAGCCTTTTTCTCTTTTATAGATTGCTATGGAAAAATCCGCTTCTGCCGTCAAATTGCTTGCTGAATTGCGTGAAAACTGCCACGTTCTATCGGACTTTGTTCCCTTCCGTGCAAAGCAACTTCCCGAAAAAACCGCGTTTCAGCAATTTGACCGTGCCACAAATCGCTGGGTTGACTACTCGTATAAGTGGCTCGACGAAAACATTCAACTTTGGCGTAAAGCCCTTGTTGCAACAAAGCTCGAGCGCGGGTCGCGCATCGGCATCTTGCTTGGAAATTCCGTCAATGCCGTTTTAATCGATCAGGCCACTCTCGCCAACGCATTAATCCCCGTTCCGATGCATGCGATTGATACACCGAAATCGTCTGCCTACCTCTTAAAAGATAGTGGAGCGGCCTGCTTTGTCACCAATAAGCTCGAGCGCTGGGAAGCAATCGAACGCACAGGAATTGAATTAACTGATTTAAAGCTTATTGTCATCACGGATGAGGAAACTCCAGAAAAACAAGGAGCAATCCCGGTTCTTGGACTAAAAGATTGGCTTAAAAGAGCCGAAAACGTTGCCGATACCGATTTGCCCGTTGGCCCCAAGCCCGAAGACCTCGCTGCCATTGTTTACACATCAGGCACAACAGGCAATCCCAAAGGCGTCATGCTCACACACGCCAATATTGTCTCCAACATTGTGGAGGCGACGGAAACCATTACCGACGTGCTTCGTCCCGAGTTTCACCTTCTCTCGTTCTTGCCACTTTCGCACACATTTGAACGTACAACAGGTTACTACCTGCCGCTTGGTCTTGGACTGACCGTCACGTTTACGCGCTCGATTGCCTTGCTTGGCGATGACTTTAAGATTGTTCGCCCGCACATGCTCATTTCTGTGCCGCGTATTTACGAGCGAATCTACTCGAAGATTATGGATACCATCCGTAAGGCTCCGTTTACAACGCGTCTTGTCTTTAATCTGTGCGTTGATTCGGGCTGGAGAAACCACTGCCGCGACAACAAGATGCCCGTGCCTTTCTCGTGGCTTTCTCCCTTTGACAGAATCATTGCCCCAGCGTTAAGAAAAGTCGTCGCTCCCAAGATTCTCGGCGCCTTTGGCGGTCGGCTTGATCTCGCGATTGCTGGCGGCGCAGCGTTAAGTGCCCCTGTTGCCAAACTCTTTTGTGGCTTAGGAATGCACATCGTTCAGGGTTACGGCATGACAGAGTGCTCTCCTGTGATCTCTGTTAACACCAAGAGCCTTAACGACCCGCGCACGGTGGGTAACCCAATTCCTGAAGTAAAACTTCGTTTAGACCCTGAGACAAAGGAAATTCAAATCCAGTCTCCAAGCGTGATGCTCGGTTACTGGCATCGCCCTGAAGAAACCAAACAGATTCTTCGTGATGGCTGGCTTTGCACAGGCGACGTTGGCGAAGTCGACCAATACGGGCAACTGCGTATTCGCGGACGTATTAAGGAAATTATCGTCACAAGCACAGGTGAAAAAGTTCCGCCTGTTGACCTTGAAAACGCCTTGGAGGCCGACCCCTTATTTACGCAAACATGCGTCATTGGCGAAGACCGTCCCTACATCACGTTCCTGACGGTGGTCGATGAAAAAGAATGGGCCGAATTTGCTAAAAAATACAACATTGACCCCGCAGATCCCGAGGCTTACAAGCAACCTGTCGTCCGAGCGGCTATTATGCGACGTGCCAAAATTGCTGCTGCAGGGTTCCCGCATTACGCTTTACCGCGCAATGTGGTTGTTTCGTTTGAACCCTGGACAATTGAAAATGGCTTATTAACGCCGACATTAAAGATTAAGCGTGGACCTCTCACTAAGAAGTTCCACGACGAAATCGAGGCGATGTACGCTATTCATAAATAGGGACGATATGGGCGAAGTTGGAGCGAAAAAGGACATTGGAAAACTACTTCCTAATTGGGCAATCCACCTCACAGACCGTGTGATGGACTTTTATACCAGGCGCTATTTAACGTGCGACCCGGTAATTCTCAATACGCCTCCAGCTCCTATCGATGGGCACAAGTACATGCTCTACATGCACGTGCCCTTTTGCAAAACACTTTGCTCGTATTGCACCTTCCATCGCTTTCTTTTTAAGGAACACACGGCTCGCGCCTACTTTATTAACTTACGAAAAGAGATGGACTATGTGAAGGCCTTAGGTTACGACTTCACTGGTCTTTATGTCGGCGGCGGCACCACAACGATTATCGAAGAAGAGCTCGTTGAAACTCTGGAGCACGCAAGAAAACTCTTTCCTTCCATTAAAGAGGTCTCTTGCGAAACGGACCCCTTACAAATTGCTGAGCCCTCGTTTCGGCGCTTAAAAGGTCTTGTTGACCGCATGAGTATCGGCGTACAAAGCTTTGATGATTCGATTCTTAAGCTAACAGAACGCTACGACAAGTTTGGCTCTGGCGCTTTAATTTACGATCGCTTAGCACAGGCGCTTGAACTCTTTCCGACAACCAATATTGACATGATTTTTGGCTTTCGAGGGCAGAGTCTAGAAATGCTCGAACGCGACATGGAGCTTTTAATGAAGCTTAATCCGCGGCAAATCACGACTTATCCTTTGATGGTGACAAGCCAAACCAAAAAGAGTGTCAAAGGAACGATTGCCGCCAAGGGCGATGAGCTCGCTGACCAGTATCGTGTCATTATGAACTCGCTCGGGAGTCGCTATCGCCAGTTAACGAGCTGGACATTCGGACGCACCCACGACGAAGGAATCGACGAGTACGTTGTCGATAACGATGAGTACCTTGGTGTTGGATCAGGCGCCTTTAGTTTCTTAAATAACAATCTTTACGTCAATACCTTTAGCCTGCGCCGCTATGGCGAACGCATTGCTGCAGGAAAAACGGGTATCGAACGCCAGAGGCTTTTTGATAAGCATGCGGTATTGCAATATCGCTTGTTGCTTGGCGTTTTCTCGGGACGCTTATCGCGCAAGTACTTTAGAGACGTTTATTCTGTTAATCTTGATACGGCACTACTAAAAGAAATGCTTGCGCTGCGCTGCGTTGGCGCCATTAAAGACGATCCTCAAGATAAGGACCGCTTGATTGTCACGGAAACTGGGAAATTCCTGGGGCTTGTGATGATGAAAGCGTTTTATTCTGGAATGGATAACGTTCGCGCCGAATTACGTAAGCCGCTTAGAGAAATCGACATGTAAGATTGCATCGATAAACGAACCGATGTAAATCTCTTTTTGGAGGGCGAGTACTATGGCTAACTCCACGATAAAAATTCTTTCCCGCACGGAAACCCCGAAGGGCCTGCGCCTGCACATTGGTCTATTTGGGAAAAGAAATGCAGGGAAATCCTCTTTGATGAATGCGCTCACGCACCAATCGATTTCGATTGTTAGTGACGTCGCGGGTACTACAACAGATGCTGTAGAGAAGGCCGCTGAGTTTGCTCCTCTCGGTCCCGTGGTTTTTATCGACACCCCGGGAATGGATGATGTGGGGGAATTGGGACTAAAGCGTGTTGCGCGTGCGAAATCGATTTTTTCTTGGGTTGATTTGGCACTGATTGTGACAACTCCTAGTAGTTTTGGCGCTGAGGAAAAAGATCTCCTTCGTTTAGCCAAAGAAAAAGCGATTCCCTCTCTTCTGGTTTTTAACAAAACCGATGAAGAAGTTCTCAGCGATACACAAAAAGAAGCCCTTTTAAGTGAGGCGCTTTCCTATAACGAAGTGTCTGCAAAAGATAATTTGGGGATTGAAGAACTTCGAAGCGAGATGGTGAAACTTCTTTCTGAGAAGTCTGACGCGACGCCTGATTTCCTTTCTGGATTAGTAAAACCTGGCGACACCATTATCCTCGTCACTCCAATCGATACGGGGGCTCCCAAAGGTCGTCTTATTCTTCCTCAGGTGCAAGCGATTCGCTCAATTCTTGATGCAGACGCCAAGTGCCTCGTTGTGCGCGAAGACCGTCTCGCCGAAGCTCTTTCCAATGAAAAAGAGCCCCCTGCTTTTGTCATCACGGATAGCCAAGTGGTGAAAAAGGTCGTCGCCGTGGTTCCACCATCGATTCCTGTCACAACGTTTTCCATTGAAATGTCTGTGATGAAATCCAATTTGATCGATCTTGCGCGAGGAGCGGCAACGCTTAATTTCTTGACCCCTGGCGACAAAGTCATGATTTGCGAGACGTGCTCACACCACCCGCAGCCCGATGACATTGGAAGAAAAAAGATTCCTCGCTGGCTATCGGAAAAAGTCGGCGGCGCTCTTGATACCGATGTTGTCGTGGGAAAGGACTTCCCCGAAGACCTTCGTGGCTACAAAATCATCATTCAGTGTGGGGGCTGTGTCGTCACGCGGCGCCACATGCTTGCGCGCCTAGCTGCAGCAAAAGAGCAAGGGGTACCGATGACAAATTACGGTATTGCCATCAGTTTCTTACAAGGCGTTCTTGTTCGGGCGCTTGAATTGCACCCAGAGGCTCTTGCGGCCTATAACGACGAACTTCAAAAGTTAAAGGGCTAGCGGCATGGCATCTGCAGCACTTACTGCACTACTGAAAAAAGAGCGCTTTACCGATCAAGAGCTCGCGCTTTTGCTTTCTTTAGAAGAAAAGGACGACTGTCAGGCGCTTTATGCTGAGGCCTTTAACCGAACCACAGCGGTGCTTGGCAACAACCTATACATGCGTGGCTTAATTGAAGTCAGTAACGTCTGTGTCTACGACTGCCGCTACTGCGGCATCCGTAAGCACAATGAGGCTCTCACGCGCTTTACGTTAACCCAAGAAGAGATTCTTTCTGCCGCAAAGAAAAGTTTTGAAGCAGGCTACCGCTCCGTTGCCCTACAAAGCGGAGAACGCACGGATGAAAAGTTTGTTGACTTTATCTCTGAAGCGTTAAGAGGCATTCATGCGTTAAGCGTTTCTATGGGGATAAAAGACGGTTGCGGTATGACGCTTTCCTTTGGCGAGCAACCGATTGAAACCTATGAGCGCTGGGCTGAAGCTTCAGGTAACCGCACAGCGTTACGCTACCTATTGCGCTTAGAGACAAGTAATCCCACCCTTTTTAATCGCATTCATGGCGGTGGCAGAAAAAGAAAGAAACTTATCGAGCGCTACTTGGCACTAAACGATTTACGAAGTGCTGGCTACCAAATTGGCACTGGCGTCATGATTGGAATTCCTGGGCAAACAATCGAAGACTTAGTTTCTGATCTTCGAGCCTTCGAGGGAATTGATCCGGATATGTTTGGGATGGGTCCTTACATTGAAAGTGAAGGTGGCGATATGGTGGGCGAAGGCATGCTCGAACGTGACCTTCTCTTATCTCGCACCCTTAACATGCTTTCAGTGACTCGCCTCCTTTTCCCAACGTGCAATATGGCTGCTGCCACGGCTCTTGAGGTACTCGTTCCAAACGGCCGTGTTCTAGGCGTATTGGCCGGATGCAACGTTCTTATGCCAAACGTCACACCCGAACGCGCAAGAAAAGACTATCGCCTCTATCGCAAAAAAGCCGATGCAGAAAAGGAGTCTGTTCCTTTGTCAGTTTTGGAAGAATCCTTAAAGGCAACTGGGCGTGTTATCCGCAAAGACCGCCTTGGCTCTTCGATGCATTTTCGGCGTCGCACGAATCTTCCGCGTGACTAAGAACGGCGTCCGTCACAGCGTGAATGCTCTCGTAGACGGAGCTGATTCCTTCTTTTTGTGCCCAAACGCTAATGGATTCTTCTCCGTTGTATCCCGTTGTGACAAGGTACACAGGCATCCTCGCGTTTCTTGCCGCTAGGGCATCATTGGCACTGTCGCCTACCATCACGGCCTCTTTGCAATCGACACCAAGCTTTTCACAAGCAAGCCAAAGCATCTCTGGGGCGGGTTTCACCGTTGGGGCGTCTCCCGCGGCAATAACGCTATCGACGTACGGGGCAAGTCCTTTTTCTTTCACAAGCGCTTCGGTCATACTTTTAGGCTTATTGGTGACAATTGCCAACGAGAATCCCGCTTGACGAAGGCGAGTGAGGCTAGCGAAAACATCCTTGAAAACTTCGCTATGCGAGCTTCCCGATTCGACCATGATGCCGCAATAGATTTCGATAGCCCGATTGATAAGCGCGTCACTTGCTGCGATGCCTCTAGCTTGAAAGACGCGTTGCATTAAATCAATGACACCTTGACCGACCATTGTGGAAACTTCCGCCACAGTCAAGGGCGGTTTCCCGAAAACCCGATCGAGCATTTGATTTAATCCGTACGTTAAATCAGGGATTGTGTCTACGAGCGTTCCATCTAAATCAAACAAAACTGCTTTTATTCTCATTTTTTCCTACCGAACTCTATTGTTTCGAGCGCTGTGATTCTAAACTTCGCTCGTCCTTTTATTAAGAGGAGTTTGGCTATGTCTTTTCTTCAGCAATACATCGAAGATCTCCGTGAACTCGTCAACCTCGATGCGGGCACGGCCAATACGGCAGGCGTCACAAAGGCTGCCGAGATTATGTTTCGCCATTTCGAATCGATTGGCTTTCATTGTGAATTAATCGATTTCGGTCCTCGCGTCGGCTCAGGGTTGCTCGCAACAAATAAACCAAACGCCGACCACTATGATGTGCTTTTTAATGCACACCTTGATACCGTTTTCCCCAATGGCACAGCAGCGGCTCGCCCCTTTTCTATCGAAGGCTTTTTAGCAAGAGGCCCAGGGTGCGCCGATTGCAAAGCAGGAGTGCTTTCCATCTTTTACGCACTCAAACACGCTCGCCCCGAAGACCTTGATCGTCTTTCGATTGCTGTGGCCTATAACCCTGATGAAGAAACGGGTTCTCTTTTTTCAAATGCTTGGCTCTCTTCGCTTGGTGAGAAGTCTTCTTGTGCGCTTGTCTGTGAAGCCGCTCGCCCCAATGGTGCTCTTGTGCGTTCGCGTAAGGGCATTTCGATTTACACCGTGAAATTCTTGGGTCGTGCCGCGCACGCAGGAAACAACCCACAGGATGGGCGAAGTGCTCTCCTTGCTGCTTCTCGCTTTGTTTTAGAAGCCGACAAATTAAACAACTACGAAAAAGGTTCGACAATTACCGCGGGCATCTTCCACGCTGGCACTGTGAGTAACGTGATTCCAGAAAATGCCTACGTCGAGTTTGATTCGCGCTATTGGACTAACGAAGAACAGTTAAAGCAAAAAGAAGCGCTCAAAGCGTTAGCCGAACAAAACTGGGGCGAAGACGTCGTAACGACATTTGAACAAAATACGTTTAAGCCTGCGATGCCCTTGTCGGAAGCAACGAAAGCGTTAGCCGAAAAGATTTCAAAGGCCGCCGAAGAAGTGGGATTTACCGCTGAGTTTGTCGATGCGGGCGGCGCCTCTGACGGCAATAATCTGGCGCTCATGGGAACGCCTGTTATCGATGGCTGTGGACCTGCGGGCGGGGACTTTCATACAGACCACGAGTACTTAAGACTCGATACGGTTGAGCCCCGCTCTTTCATGCTTAAGAAGTTTTTAGAGTTGCTCTAATCTCTTTTAGGAGAAGAGCTCAACGCTCTTCTCCATTTAAAGCTTAGAGCACCGCAGCAAAGGCTTTTGCCACGTAAGCGACGTTCGAATCGTTTAAGCCGCAGATGCAAATGCGACCATTGCGAACCGCATAGATGCCAAACTCTTGAGCAAGGCGATCCATCTGCTCCGGGCTAAATCCCGTAAAGGAGAACATGCCGCCTTGGCGTGTGACAAAACTAAAGTCACGCTTTGCGCCAATGCGCGCCATTTCACTTGCAAGAGCCTCACGCATTGAGCGAATTCTCTTACGCATATGCGCTAATTCTTCTTCCCAACGCGCTCTCTTTTCTGGGTCCGAAAGCACGCGTGCAACAACGCGACCGCCAAAAGAAGCTGGATTGGAGTAATTGGCGCGAGCCAAGGCTTCAATTTGCGTGACAATCGCATCGGCTTCTTTCTTATTTTGCGTCACAACCGTTAAGGCACCAACGCGTTCGCAATAAAGACCGAAACTCTTGGAGTACGAAGTAGAAACCAAGAAATTCATCTTGGATTCAGCAAAGAGTCGAATGGCTGCGGCATCCTCTTCTAACCCATCACGGAAACCCTGGTAGGCCATATCAAGCAAAGGAACAAGTCCCTTTTCTTGGCAAAGCTCCAAAAGAACCTTCCACTGATCGATTGTTAAATCAAATCCTGTTGGGTTGTGGCAGCAGGAGTGGAAAATTGGCATTGATCCAGCAGGCAGTTCGCTCACATCTTCTACCATGCCCTTAAAGTCCACGCCATAGTTTTCCGCATCGTAATAGCGGTACTTCTTTACCTGCATCCCCGCTAAACGCATAATCGCGTCGTGATTGCCCCAGGTGGGGTTACTAGAGGCGCCATGCGTTGTACCGTAGACGTTTCTCATAAAGTCAGTGCCTAGCTTAATAGCGCCCGTGCCGCCAAGAGACTGCACTGTGCAGGCTCTGCCGGACTGCACGACTTCGCTATCGGCACCAAAAACCATCTTCTGCGTTAATTCGCAGTAACGTGGAAGACCACGAATCGGAAGATAGGTATTGGGGATGCCTTCCTGAGCAAGAAGGAGTTCTTCTTCCTTAACAACTTCAAGGGGGCCTGCTTTGCCGTTTTCATCAAGATAAATGCCAACGCCTAAGTTGACCTTTTCTTTTCTCGTATCGGCTAAAAACTTCGCTGTCACTCCCAGAATCGGATCGGGAGCCGCTGGTTGAATTTGAGAAAAATCTGAGGTTCCCATAATACTTACCCTTTCAATTCAAATGGTTTTTGACTCGGACTAGTCGAATTTTTGTCCCTGTTCGCGTGTTGTTCGGAACTCGACTTTGGGCCAATGTTTCATTGTCGTTTGCAAATTGTAGATCGAGGTTGCCATATAGCAGAGATTTCCCTCGCAATCTTTTGCAAGACGTGCAGCCTGTTCGTCACAAAAGAGTTTTCGCGTCTCATCGTCAGGGAACACGAGCCAGCGCGCTGTTGAAACATCGGTTGCTTCATAAATCGCATCGACGCGGTACTCGGTTGCGAGGCGTTGCGCCACAATTTCAAACTGTAGTGGGCCCACGGCTCCGAGCATGAGATTGCCGAATTCGCCTTCGAAAACCTGAATGGCGCCCTCTTCACCAAGTTCTTTTAGACCTTGATGCAGTTGCTTGCCTTTTAAGGGATCACGCGCCCTAGCCGAACGAAAGAGTTCTGGCGCAAAGTAAGGAATTCCAGTGAATCCGAGTTTTTCCCCAGAAGTTAACGTGTCGCCAATGTGCAACTGACCGTGGTTATAAATGCCGATGATGTCTCCGGCGTAAGCCTCTTGCATATGTACGCGTTCATTGGCCATAAAAGTGAGCGCATTTTGTATTTTCATCTCACGCTCAAGGCGAACGTGTTCGACTTTCATCCCAGGCTCATACTTTCCTGAGCAAACACGCAAGAACGCAATGCGGTCTCGGTGTTTGGGATCCATATTGGCCTGAATCTTGAAAACAAACCCCGTAAAGGGTTTTTCTGTCGGTTCAACGCGCCGCGCTCCTGCGTCTCGCCCTAAGGGCGATGGTGCCCAACGCATAAGAGCCTCAAGAACATCTTGCACGCCAAAGTTATTAATGCCTGAACCGAAGAAAACCGGGCTTTGTTCTCCGGCGAGGAATTTTTCTAGGCTAAAGGGTTCGCTTGCGCCTTGGACGAGCTCAATGGCCTCGCGAACTGCTGGCATTTCCATCGGAAAGAGTTCATCCAAACGCGGATTATCCAAGCCTTCGATTAATTCGGTTTCTGTCGCAACGCGCGCCTGACTAGGAGCAAAACGAACCAAGTGGTTTTTCTCAAGAGAAAACACGCCTCGGAAAGTCTTTCCCATTCCGATAGGCCACGTAATCGGAACGCACGACAATTTCAAGATGCTTTCGATTTCACCTAATAGATCTAAGGGGTCTCTTACCTCGCGATCCATCTTATTGATGAAGGTGATAATCGGCGTATTTCGCATACGGCAGACATTGAGTAGCTTAATCGTTTGCGCCTCAACGCCCTTAGCCGCATCGATTACCATCACAGCCGAATCCACGGCTGTCAAAACGCGATAGGTATCCTCTGAGAAGTCTTCGTGCCCCGGGGTATCGAGTAAATTGATGATGTGGTCTTCGTACTCAAACTGCATCACGGAACTCGTCACTGAAATTCCGCGTTGCTGCTCGACTTCCATCCAGTCGCTTCTTGCGTGCCGCGCTGCCTTACGGCCCTTGACGGCTCCAGCCAATTGAATTGCGCCACCGAAAAGGAGCAACTTTTCCGTCAATGTCGTTTTACCCGCGTCGGGGTGAGAAATAATGGCGAACGTGCGACGACGCCGCACTTCGGATTCGAGGACAGACTCTGGCATGGGACGACTAAGACATAATAAAAACGTCCCTTTTGCACGCACGGCATCAGGGACACATTCTTTAAGAAAACATCGGTGCGTATTTTCTCTTATTCCGAGCCTCTCTTGCAATACCTGAGGGCTATTTTTCTAAGGAAATCACCTAATTTTTTTGTTTTATTTAATAAAAAGCAGAAAAAATAGCCTTCAGACTTTCCTTCTGAGTGGATTCATCCATAAAATCCCGCCCCAGCAAGTGGCCCTCGAAAGTGTCGTTCGAGGTGGACTTCAGTCATGGAGATAAAAATCATGGGTTACTTTCCGCAATGGAAGCTCAAAACCGATGGCATCATCGCACCTGATGAACGCCTTCCCGCAAATCAAATGGTCGCCTTGGGCATGCAACATGTCGTTGCTATGTTCGGTTCGACAATTCTCGCCCCGATTTTGATGGGCTTTGATCCGAACGTTGCTGTGTTAATGAGCGGCGTCGGTACGTTGTTATTCTTTATCATCGTCGGTGGACATGTTCCGAGTTACCTCGGTTCTTCCTTCGGCTTTATTGGTGTCGTTGGCGCAGCCACAGGCTACGTCATCGGTTCAGGCGCCAATGCAAACATTCCAGTCGCATTAGGCGGCATTGTCGTGTGCGGCATCATCTACGCGATTATCGGCCTTATTGTGATGTCCACAGGCGTGCGTTGGATTGAAAAACTGATGCCCCCTGTTGTTACGGGCTCAGTGGTTGCCGTTATCGGTCTAAACCTTGCGCCGACAGCTGTTCACGGTTGTGGTACAGGAACATTCGAAGGCTGCATGGCGCTCTTTACAGTTTTGTGCGTCGGCCTTGTTGCGGTCTACACCAGGGGCTTGATGCAAAAGCTTTTGATTCTTGCTGGTTTAGCGTTAGCCTACCTCGTGTATGCCATCCTCACAAACGGTATGGGACTTGGAAAACCAATCGACTTCTCGGTTATCGCGAATGCCGCTTGGTTAGGCTTCCCGCAGTTTCACACACCTGTCTTTCAGTTAAACGCGATTGTTCTCATCGCCCCTGTGGTCATTATTCTTGTGGCTGAGAACTTGGGCCACATCAAGGCTGTGACAGCAATGACTGGTCGCAATCTTGACCCGTACATGGGCCGCGCCTTCTTAGCTGACGGTTTAGCCACAATCTGCGCAGGCTGCGTCGGTGGTCCTGGTGTGACAACGTACGGTGAAAACATTGGCGTGATGGCCGCGAACCGCGTCTACTCCACACTGCTTTTCGTGATTGCCGCGATCTTTGCGATTATCTTAGGTTTCTCGCCCAAGTTTGGCGCGCTGATTCAGACAATTCCGCAGCCCGTTCTCGGTGGTTGCTCCGTGGTTGTCTTCGGTTTGATCGCTGTGGCTGGTGCAAGAATCTGGGTTGTCAATCAAGTTGACTTCGGCAAGAACCGCAACCTCATCGTTGCGGCTGTGACGATGATTCTTGGTGGTGGCGACTTCACACTCAATTTAGGTGGCTTTGCCTTGGGCGGCATTGGAACGGCTACGTTCGGTGCCATTCTCTTGAATGCCATCATGAGTTTCCGCGACGATAACTAAAGCGCGAGACTTCGCCAAATAAGATTTCCTCCGGAGTGAAAACTTCGGAGGATTTTTTTCAGTCTCGAATCTTCTTAATTTTGAAGACGTAGAAAATCCAAACGAACCAACTGAGCATTGTCAGTAGCGCTGGCCAAACGGATTGATCTTCAGGGATATAAAGGGCTCTTAGGCTCGCGGCAATACAGGTCAGAGCAACGCAACCAATCACAGCGAGCATCAGGCGATAGACCGTGTAGTACCACTTTGGGTGGCGTGGCGCCGCCTCGAAGGCTTCTTCGAATTTGGCTTCCTCGCTTCGCTCTTTTCTCAGGCGTTTTTGTTTCCCCATTGCTCTTTTTCCTTTTTCGCTTGCTCTTTTTAGTTTGAGCCTAACCCGAATTGTGCCTCAAGTTTCTCGATGAATTGTTTATCTTTGGCAATCCAAGCGGCTTCGCGTAACTTTTTAATATTATCAGGAAGCGCCAGCTTCTCTTTTTCGTGATACGTAAAAAGAGCGTCTCCTGCCTTTTCGGTGCGCTCTTTATAGCCAATGGAAAAACTCGAGGCGCTCATTTCGCCGATGGCAGGAACCTCTTCGATGAAGTTTCCTTGCTCAGTAACAGTGACGACATCTTCAAAGGAAAAAGAAGGGAATTGAAGCTTGCGACGAAAGACCTTTTTCGATCCTTCTTCTCTTACTTCAAGAACCTCGCACCCTTCGAGCGCCTCAATGTAGTTCTGAGGGCAACGAGCTAACTGCAAAAGGCCAAGAACAAACCCCTTTTTCGATAACGCAACAGGCACGCGATGCTCAAGCACGAGTTCGTAATCTTTCACGGTTATCTACCTCGTTGCTTGCTACCTTGAAGATGCTTTTCAAGCCACTGGCTATAGCGACTCATTAAGAAACTAAAGAAAAAGTAGATGGCTGCAACAAAAATGTAGCCTTCTCTAAAGAAGTCTCGCCAAGTAGCGTCTCCCAACGCCAGTGAGAGGCTTCCCGTTAAGTCAAACATCGAAACCACTGTCACTAGCGAAGTGTCCATAAATGTCGAAAGGAGGCTATTGACAAAGGCAGGAATAATCGCAACAAGCGCCTGAGGCAAAATCACATAGCAATACTTTTGCGCGTAAGACAACCCTAGAGAGTCTGCGGCAAGAAACTGGCCCTTAGCAATTGTTTGCAAGCCGCCTCGCACGGTTTCTGCCATATAGGCCGACTGGAAAAGAATAATGCCCCACGCAACGCGCCAGAACGGATCAATTCTCACATCGGCAGGAAGCCACAACGGGAAAACGAAACTTGCGACAAAAAGAACCGTAATCAGAGGCACGCCTCGCACAAGTTCAATGTAGCCGACAGATAGACTATGAATAATCGGTAACTTACTTCTTCTTCCGAGCGCTAAAACGATGCCAATCGGAATCGAAAGCGTCATCCCGAGAAGTGTCAAAATCACCGTCAGCGGAAAACCGCCCCAGCCGTCGGTATCGACCTTCGCAAGTCCGAAGACGCCGCCGTACATGAGCGTAAAAAAGATTGCGAATGCGGCAACCCAGCCACCAAAAATCCACTTCGCACCCTGACGAGTCCAAAGTTTCGGGCAGGCCGTGGCAACGAGCATCGCAATAATGGCAATGACCGCTACCGCAGGTCTCCACTGCATTTCATAGGGGAAGCGCCCAAAAATAATGAGGCGCCACTTTTCGGCAACAAATCCCCAGCAGGCGCCGCTTGCCGCGTAACAGGCCTGTGCATCGGGGCGAAACACGGCGTCAGTGATACCCCAACTAAAGAGGTAAAACGCGATGATGCTAAAAAGGAATCCCGCGACAACAGTGAGCCCCGTTGCCGAGCGAGAGTAAAAAAGCTTCTCGTGTAAAAAGTGCCAAAGGCGCGAAGAGTAGGTTCTTGTCATCATCTCGGCGCCTGTAGTACGCGGGCATTTAATGCATTCATGCACACGCTAATAATTAAGTTCAAAACTAAGTACACGGCCATGATAATGACAATGACTTCGAGCGCTTGCCCCGTGGAATTAATCGACATATTGCCAACAGCAACAAGCTCGGGGTAGCCGATGACGACAGCCAAAGACGAGTTCTTCGTCAAGTTCATAAATTGGCTTGCCAAAGGCGGAATAGCCAAACGCATCGACTGCGGGAAGATGATGTAACTGACGACCTGCGTTTTTGTCATACCCAATGACAAAGCACCATTCCACTGTCCCCGCGGCACGGCAAGAACGCCAGCGCGCACGATTTCAGCGATCGAGGCTGAGGTAAAAAGCGTCAGTCCAATCCAAAGCGCTAAGAATTCTGGGCTTAACGCTGCTCCCCCTTCGATAGCAAAGCCATCAATGTAGGGCTTACTCCAGCCGCCAACAATGCCAAAGCCCACCCACGTGATAATGAAAGCAAAGAAACCTGCCCCAATACCAAAAAGACCTGCAACAAGCTCTGTGAGACGCCTTAAAAGCATCTCACGCACAAGGAAAAGGACGAGGATGGCAATGACGAAAGAGAACACTAACGCCAAGGTTCCTTGGCTTGGAACAGCAATCTGCAATCCCGCTTTCGATAAAAGCGCCCATTGCCCAAAGTGCAAGGGGCTCGTTGACATCGGAAGCAGTTCGGTAATAACAAGATAAATTGCGAAAAGCTGGATGATAAGCGGAATGTTTCGATAGATTTCAACGTGTGCTGTCCCTAAAAAGCGCCACACGGGGTGTTCAGCCAAGCGCATCAACCCAACAATAACGCCAAGAACTAGCGCTGTGATAATGGAGAAAATCGAAATCCTGACAGTGTTTGCCATGCCGATCACGAACGCGTGCCACATCGCGTCTGTCGATTCGAAAGGAAATAGGGATTCACCAATATCGAAACCCGCGGAATTCACCAAGAACTTAAAGCCACTACGAATATGGCGAGCCGCTAAGTTTTGTGTGACATTTTCTGAAAGCACATAAACAACAAAGACAAGTGCCACGATAGCGACGATTTGAATCAGCCACTCCTTGCGGCGTCGTGCTGATTCACGTCGTCGCCAGGCTTCATCACCAATCATTTGCGCGTGGGCTTGCGCCTTCATAAAAAACTCCAATCAAACGGGAGTGGGCATTATAGTGGGCAGCCAAAAGAAGAAATGCCCGCACAGGCGCCTTTTTCTCCTATGCGGGGCTTTTTAGCTAACCAAATCTTTTGACTTAGCGAATCGGTGGGGCAAACATCAAGCCGCCATTGGTCCAAAGATTATTCAAAGCACGCGGCAAGTTAAGAGGTGTCTTCGGACCGAAGTTCGCTGTCCAGCTTTCTCCGTAGTTGCCGACTTGCTTGATGATGCGATAGGACCAATCCTTATCCAAGCCCAAAAGCTTACCGGCATCATCGCCCGTTCCCACAAGACGCATAATCTGCGGGTTCTTGCTTGTGGCACGAGCCTGATCAACATTGGCACGTGTCAAGCCGTTTTCTTCGGCTTCGACCATCGCGTAAAACGACCAACGCACGATTTGGAACCATTCGTCATCGCCACGGCGAACCGACGGACCCAAAGGTTCCTTGGAAATGGTTTCGGGCAAAATCACGTAGTCCTGAGGATTACGCGCACGGGTACGAGCACCAGCCAAGTCGCTCATATCGGTTGTGTAAGCCTGGCAACGGCCCGACAAGAAAGCGCTCTGTGTGGCCTCTGTCGTATCGAACATCACGGGCTTGTACTTCATCTTGTTGGCTGTAAAGTAGTCAGCAAGCGCCTGTACAGAACTTGTTCCAGACTGCACGCAAATGGTGGCACCATTTAACTTCTTGGCGCTTGTCACCTTCAAGCTCTTGGGAACAATAAATCCCTGACCGTCGTAATAGTTAATCGCGGCAAAAACAACGCCCAAGCTTGCATCACGCGTTAAAGACCACGTTGTGTTACGCGCTAAGATATCGATTTCCCCGGATTGAAGCGCTGTAAAACGCTGCGGAGAAGAAAGCGGGACGAATTTGACTTTGCTGGCATCGCCCAAAACAGCAGCAGCCGTTGCACGACACGTATCGACATCCAATCCGCTCCAGCGTCCCTGAGAGTCCGCCGCGGAGAAGCCCGGCGCTGCCGTGTTGACGCCGCAAATGACATGGCCGCGAGCTTTAACTGCGTCAAGCACGGCTCCTGCGTGAACGCAAAGCGAAGCGGCTGACAAAGCTACAGCGACAGATATGGCGTTTAATCTCATGGCAAAAAAGCTCCTCTGAAAAAAAATTTGTGTTGAGAAAACGGGGAGAACGTAACACAGCCCGCTGTTGCAAGGCAATTGGCAAAACAAAAAACGTGGCTCTTCTTGCTTAACTTTTGTCTTAAGCTAAAAGTGCCACGCCATTGCGCCTAGTCTTTTTTCTCTAGGCCTTTACCGTTTTCCTTTTACGGGCCGCCGTCTTTGTTGAGACTTTTGGCTCAGGCTTTTTCCTTTCTTGGAATTCGAAGTTGATCTTTCCTGTTTTCTTATCCAAGACAAGGTAGGCCTTAAATTTGCGGTTGGTACGCTTGCTAACGAAGCCAGGAAGTAATGAGCTCTTACTTTCCGAAAGAATCTTTTTAAATTCCTGTAGAGAAACTGGCTGCTGCAAGATTACGCGTCCACAGCGGAAATCACAGGTTTGTTTCTCTTTTGTGTTCTCGCAAAAATACGCTGTTGCCCCTTCAAAGATCCGTCCGCCGCACTTCGGGCACGTTCCCACAACCGGTAAATTCGAGACATCCTCTTCTTCTTTGGCTTTTTCTTCTTGGCCAAAATCAAACTCGATTTTTTTCTCGTCGTTTAATTTCAGCACTGCCTCGTAGGGGCGCCCTAACTTACTAATAAATCCCGTTAGCGGTCCGACAACCCCGTCTTTGAGAAGCGCCTCCACTTCGCTTACCTCAAATGTGCGACCGCCTGGGTGCTTCGGTAGGCTAAAGTCGCATTGAGGATTTGTGCAGGCATAGCGTCGATAGTTTTCAACGACCTCACCTCCGCACTTTGGACAACGGTGCTTAAGGTGTACGGGGTTTTCCACTGGAACCGTATCGCCTTCGTATTGCTTGGCCATTTCGACAATATGCGTTGTCATCTCGCGAATCTCGCGCATAAAGTCGGTGCGATTGAGTTTTCCTTTCTCAATTTGCGAAAGTTTGTATTCCCATTCGCCTGTTAACGCGGGGTTCGACAAGACGCCAATACCTAACCCTTCAATTAAGGTAAAGAGTTGCTTGGCTTTAGCGCTTGGAATTAAGTCTCGCCCTTCGCGACGGATATAACGCTGATCGATTAAGTTTTCGATAATTGCTGCTCGTGTGGCAGGCGTGCCAAGACCTTTTTCGGCCATAGCTTCACGCAAATCATCATCGTCAACTAGGCGCCCGGCTCCTTCCATCGCAGAAAGAAGTGTCGCTTCCGTGTAGCGAGCCGGGGGTTTCGTTTCGCAGTCAAGCTTTTTCACATCAAGAACTTGGGCCGCCTTTTCTTTTCCTAAATCTTTGGCGCCCGATTCGTTCGAAATCCCTTCTTTTCCATAGACTTCGAGCCAACCAGGATTCACGAGTACCTTGTCTTCTGTCTTAAAGTGTTCTTTACCTACCGTCGTAATCCGCGTGGTGACATCGTATTCGGCTACCGGGAAGAAAACAGAAATAAACCGTTTTAAAACAAGGTCATAAATCTTCTTTTCTGCTTCTGTCAGCGTCGACTTTGGCGCCATTAACGTCGGAATAATCGCAAAGTGGTCGCTAATTTTGGCGTTATCAAAGACGCGTTTCGTTAAGTGCACCCATTTTCCGGAGACCACGCGATCGGCAAAGTGGCCCACGTCGGCATTAGACGAAAGCATCGCAAGCGTCTTATAGACGGTTGCGACATAGTCTTCTGGAAGTACGCGTGAATCCGTTCTCGGATACGTCAGTGCCTTATGCTTTTCGTAAAGTGCTTGCGCAATCGAAAGCGTCGTTTTCGCAGAAAAACCAAAGCGGTTATTCGCTTCGCGCTGCAATGAGGTTAAGTCAAAAAGCTGCGCAGGTAAGCTTGTTGTGCGCTTAGCGGTCTCCTCTACTGAACCCGTCTTTCCTTTCACGCTCTCGCAGATTGTCTTGGCTTTTTTCTCGTCGAAGATTCGCTCAGCGCGTTTTTCTGGGTTTTTGGCATCCTTTTTAAACTTCGGATCAAACCAGCGACCCAAATAGGTCGTGTTGCCTAAAGAAAACTCCGCCTCAATCTCCCAGTACTTTTCAGGGACAAAGTTATGAATCTCATTTTCGCGACGCACAACAATGGCTAGCGTCGGCGTCTGCACGCGACCGACTGTTGTTAAGAAAAAGCCACCATCTAGACTATTAAAGGCCGTCATGGCTCGCGTACCGTTAATGCCAACAAGCCAATCGGCTTCAGAGCGAGAGCGCGCAGCGTCCGCAAGTTTTGTCATCTGCGCGTCGGTTCTTAGGTGATTAAAGGCCTCTTTAATCGACCCAGGAGTCATGGACTGCAGCCAAAGACGCTCGATCGTCTTTTTCGCCTTTGTCGCTTGCATGATGTAGCGGAAAATGAGTTCGCCTTCGCGCCCGGCATCACAGGCGTTAATAATCGTGTCGACATCGGCTCTGCCGATTAACTTTGCCAAACTTTTAAGCTTATCTTTGGACTTAGCAATCGGTTTTAAATCAAAGGTCGGTGGCAAAACAGGCAAGTGAGAAAACGTCCATTTGCCACGCTTGACTTCGTACTTTTCTGGGCAAGAAAGTTCCAGAAGGTGCCCTAAAGCATTGGCGACAATCCACCCGTTTCCTTCGTAGTAATCGCCTTTCTTTTTCATTCCCCCAAGTACGCGGGCAATATCGGTCGCGACCGAGGGCTTCTCGGCGATGATTAATTTGGTCATGTTACTCCCTGAAAGAGAAAGGGGGATTGCCCCTTTTTCTTACAATTTTGTGGCGCCTTTTTGGAGCGCCTCTCTTTTTTATAGAATAACCACACTTTTTCAAAAAAGAAACGTTAAGGCCAAGTTGGTTTTATTTTTCCTTTCTTTTCAATGGTTCGTTTCCTCTTCTCTTCCGACTAACTAGGTAGTGCACCTTTAAGGTCTCGTTATCTTTTTCCGAAAGTCGCCACAAATTTCGACACAAATTTCTCGTTTCAGCCCCACGAGAAAACGCTAAACTTAGCAGTTCAAGTCATTGTTCTTTTTTCTCGGAGTTGTTGCTGTGGCTCTTTTGCCCATTGTTGAGTACCCTGCTGAAATCCTGGCAAAGAAAGCTTTGCCAGTGACAACGTTTGATGAAAGCCTCAAAACGCTTGCTGCCAACATGGCAGAAACCATGTACAAGGCTCCAGGCGTCGGATTGGCCGCCCCTCAGGTCGGTGTCTCATTGCGGCTTGTGGTCATTGACGTTTCCGATGAAAAAAATCAACTGATTGCCTTAGTTAACCCCACTGTTGTTCCCATCACAGAGGAAACAATCGAAGGCGAAGAAGGGTGTTTGTCTTTACCTGACTTAACAGAAAAGATTTGCCGCCCTGCCAAAGTGCACGTTTCAGCTCTTGATTTAGAAGGGAAACCTCATGAGTTTGACTGTGAGGGTCTTTTGGCAATCTGCGTACAGCACGAAGTCGATCACTTAGACGGTCACGTCTTTATCGACCATTTGAGCTTACTGAAAAGAAGCCGCGCTGTAGCTAAACTCGCCAAACTGCGTAAAGAAAAAGCCCGCGAGAAAAAGCACCCAGCCTCCTAGCGCAAAACGCCGCTATAGCAGTGTTTGGCAATCGCACTCGCGATTCTCTCCGCAAGACTTTCTGGTATGTCGTGCCCCATTGTTGGAACGCTTATTAACTGCGCTCCCTCAATCGTTCGCGTCAACTCTTCTGCGGCCCGAATAGGTATTAGACGATCTTTTTTGCCGTGAATAACAAGTGTTGGCACAACGAGTTGCTTTAGTTGCTTGATGCGTGAGCCGCTAGCGAAAATCGCCATCAATTGACGACGCACGGTTTGCTCTGAGACATTGGCGTTTTTTAGAACTTGAAAGAGTCGGGCAACCTCAAGTTGACTGTAGCGCTCTTCGGGGCTACCAATGCTTTTGAGTAAACTCAGAAACTTCTTGTAGCGAACTTCGTTACTTTCTGCCTCTCGGCATTGACTTAAAACCCCGAGCATGGCCCGCACACTGCCTAAGAGCATTCTTGGATTTCCGCTTGCTGTCGACATGCACGTTAAAGAAATCGTGCGGTGCGGCGCACGCAAGGCAAACGACTGTGCAATCATGCCTCCCAAAGAAAATCCTGCAATATGAACTCTTTCGATTCCTTTTTCATTTAAAAGCGCCTCAACGTCTGATGCCATATCATCAATATCGTAGGGAGCGTTAACGGTTCTGCCGAAGAAAGCGGCAGCCGCTGACCTTATTAGCGTAAAAAAGGAAATTTTCTCAACGCTATGCTCACTTTCTCCCGCATCACGGTTATCGGGAGCAATCACGTGCAATCCTTGGCGAACTAAGGTCCGAATGAAGGCCTCAGACCACGCAAGAGAAGGCATCCCCAGACCCATGAGTAAAACAATCGTAGGCAATGTCGGGTCGCCATACTCTTTAAAGGCCAAATGGTACGTACGTTTCAAAATGCTTCTCTTTCTCGAAAACCTGAGTGTAGGCAGTAAAATTCAAACGATTGCAATTATATTTAGAGAAGGTTTTCTATGCGCATCGCTTTTGCTGGCACACCAGAATTTGCGGCTAGTGCTTTACGCGCCTTAATTGAGGCCGGGCACGAAATCGTTCTTGTTTTGACGCAACCCGATCGACCAAGCGGCCGAGGCATGAAACTCAAAGCCTCTCCTGTAAAAGAAGTCGCCTTGGCGCATTCTATTGACGTGATTGCCCCGCAAACCCTTTCTGTGCGTAAAGACCCCGTGGGGGCTGATGCGGCTCTCACGCAGTTGGAAAACGCTAAAGTTGATGCGCTTATCGTTGCAGCTTACGGCCTGATTCTTCCTACAAGAGCACTGAATGCTGCGCGCGGCGTTGGCGCAAAAATTAACGTTCGCTCCATCAATATTCACGCCTCACTTTTGCCACGGTGGCGAGGCGCGGCTCCTATTCAGCGCGCTATCGAAGCTGGAGACAAGAAAACCGGTATTTGCATTATGCAAATGCAAGAAGGCCTTGATACGGGACCTGTTCTCTTAGCCAAAGAGCTTGAGATTGCCGACACAGATACCGCTCTCACACTAACAGAAAAGCTCACAGATCTTGGCGCGAAAGCGATTGTTGAAGCGCTTAACAGCATCGATTCTCTTACCCTTACCGAACAAGACGACTCGCAAGCCACTTACGCCAAAAAGATTCTTAAAACCGAATCTGAAATTGATTGGACGCTTCCGGCCTCGGTATTAGAGCGCCGCTCGCGGGCTTTTTCTCCTTTCCCTGGGCTACAAACAAGCCTAAAGGGTGAAGTTTTTAAGATTCGCGCGGTTCGTGCCGTAAATGAGTGTGGTGCACCAGGAACCGTTCTTTGCGCTAAAAAGAAGCTTGTTATTGCCTGCTCAGACGGTGCCCTTGAGTGCCTGAAATTACAAAAGGCCGGTAAACCCGTAATGGATGTTGAGCCATTCTTACAAAGCTTTCCCATCTGCGAGGGGGATAAGCTGCAATGAGTCTCTCTTTTTCTGGCCTTCTTTCGATTGCACTGCCTGCGCTTTCGCGATTCGAATCCGGGGAAACGCTCGATAACGCGATTGCCGCTAGCCTCAGAGATAGGAAAGAGCTTCGCCCTGCCCTGCAGGCCGTGATGTACGACTTAACCCGTCACTATTTTCTTTGCGACTTTCTTATCCGAGAGCTGGCTCCTCGGGAGCCTGCTGACCCCATCCGACAGACCTTGATGCTTGGGTTAAGTGAAATCCTCATTGCCCCAGAAAAAAGTTACGCCCTTGTAAACGAAACCGTCAATTTCGTGAAATCTCAGAAAGACCTCCACTCTGCCTCTGGTTTCGTCAATGCCTGTCTGCGCCGTTTTTGTCGAGAAAAAGACGCGTTACTTTCTTTAGCCCAAGGCGATTTACTCGCAAGACTCAATGCCCCGTCTTGGTACATTAAAAAGCTTGAAGCCTCTATTGGAAAAGAAGAAGCGGAAAAACTCCTGCTTCTAGCTCAAGAGCCCCCGCGCCTTGTCTTACGCGTCAATCGACGCAAAAGCACACCTGAGAATTGGTGCAAAGTGCTTCAAGAAAAAGGAATTGCCTCTCAAAGAATTGGACGAGATGGCCTACTGATTGAAAAACCCTTACCCGTAAACGAAATTCCAGGGTTTTCTGAAGGCGTTCTTAGCGTTCAAGACGCAGGAGCGCAGCTTGCGGCCCAGTTTCTTAACCCCAAAGATAGCGAAATCATCCTTGATGCGTGCGCGGCCCCTGGCGGAAAGACCTCTCACCTTCTAGAGCTATCAAACGCCTCTGTCACAGCGCTTGAAATCAGTGAATCTCGCACAGAGTTAATTAAAGAGAACCTTGATCGATTAAATCTTCAAGCCCATGTCTTTATAGCCGATGCGGCCGACCCTACTACCTGGGCTAAAGGGACGCGATTCGATGCGATTTTGCTTGATGCGCCTTGCACCGCAAGTGGCATCTTGCGGCGCCACCCCGATATTGCATTCTTACGTTGCCCAGAAGATATTGAATCGTTAGCAAAACAACAGAAAAGGCTCCTTGAAACTCTATGGCCCCTCGTAAAGTTTGGAGGAAGACTTTTGTATGTCGTATGCTCAGTATTTAGAGAAGAAGGAAAAAGCCAGATCGCCGAGTTTTTAAAGCGGCACAAGGATGCGCATGAGGCGCCTCTTGGTTCAGGGCTCGCCTCATCGATAACGCTCTTACCTGCAGATTCCATGCAAGAAAGAGCCGATGGTCTACCCCGAATCACGGATGGCTTTTTCTACGCTTTATTAGTAAAAGGATAAGAAGTCGTGATTTCGCGTCGTGCACTCTGTAGCGCCTTACTCGCTGCGCCTCTTGCCCTAGCGGGCTCGCGGCTTGTTTGCGCCAATTCTGCAGATGCCCAATTAATGAGCGCACGTATTCAGCGCATTACAGAAGGTCCGACGCCAGGTTTGGAATTAAGTGTCAATTGGGAATTTGACCTTTCTCCCGTTCTCACTGACTATTTGCGACGTGGCATCGCGCTTTATTTTTCCTATGAATTTAGGCTTTTAAAGCCACGCACTCTTTGGTTTGACAAAGAAATTGCCACCTCAACCCTTCTTCAGCGCCTAAGTTACAGCCCCCTTTCACGACAACTTCGCTTATCGCGCGATGGCTTAGTGCAGTCTTTTGATACGCTCGATCAGGCGCTTTTGCCTTTGAAGAACATTCGCGGCTGGATTGTTGCCGACAATGAAGCCATCGAAGACCATTCCGAGGTCTTAGCGGAAACTCGGATGCGTTTAGACCTTTCTCGCTTACCCAAACCCTTGCAAGTCACAATCGGAGGCAATTCCGATTGGGTGTTGGAAAGCGAATGGGAAAACATTGTCCTAACAAAAGCCCTCGATAGAAACTAACGAGGTAAGCACGATGCAGCGGTGGCTTCGTCTTGGTTTCATCGGTATCGTTGTCATCGGCGTACTGTTGCTGATTTACTCGGTGGCAAGAGGGGCCGCTGCCACGGGGCTCGGTCAGTTTTTCCCCATATTACTTGCTCTCAACATTTTCACAACCTTCATTCTTTTTTGCATCGTTTTACGCTTATCGGGAAAGCTCTTTTTCCGTTGGAAGGCGCACGAATTTGGCTCGCGGATGACCTCTCGCTTGGCACTGACAATCGCTGCCATTGCCATTGTCCCGTGTTTGCTTCTTTATTTGGTTTCTGCGCAGTTTATCGGCCGATCCATTGATTCATGGTTTGATGCCCGTATCGAGCACGCCTTAGAAGACGGTGTGACCCTTTCAAGTGACATTCTTGAAAACGAGCGAAACCGATTGCTCTTTTTCTCTCGGCGCGCGGCTCTTTACTTAACAGACGTTCCTCAAAAGAAGTGGGACACTGCGCTTGAGAAGCTTCGTGAAGACTTTGAGGCAAACGTCGCTCTTATTTTTAATTCGCAAGGCGTTATTACCAACTCGTCGATTTCTCCAGACTCGCATGTCAAAGTCGACATCCCGCTTGCCTCTGAGTTACAGGACTCTTTAGCTCGCGGCGGTTTTTCTTTGCTCGAAGGCGAATCTTCTACTCCCGAAGATCCGATGAGAATTCGGACAATCGTTCCAGTTTTCCCAGAAAATCCGCTCGCCGAAAACTTCTTTTTGCAGTTTTCCAATGCGGTTCCCCCAAAATTTGCGCAAGGCGCTCGTGGTCTTGTTGAAGGGTATCGGGATTATCAAGAGCTCACGCTCACCCGCAATTCTTTGCAAACCATTTATCGCGTCTCTTTGACGCTAACGATGCTACTGACGCTTTTGGCTGCCATTGCTTTAGCGCTTTGGTTTGCGCGAACGATGACAGAGCCCGTGATGCAGTTAGCGACAGGCACGAAGAAAGTCGCTGAAGGCAATCTCGCTCCCATTCGTGAGTTTGCGGGTAACGATGAAATCAATGCGCTCACGCAATCGTTTAATTCCATGGTCGCCCAAATTGCTGAGGCTCAAAAAATTGCAGAAAGCCAACGCTTAGCAACCGAACGAAGTCGCGCCTACCTCGCTAGTGTCTTATCGAATATTTCTTCTGGCGTCCTTGTTCTCGATGAATCGCTTCGCATTCTGATGGCCAATACGAGCGCTAATGCGATTTTGACTCCCTCGCGCTTTACGCCTGGAGAAAGCCTTGCCAACATCGAGCCCAAACTTTGCGAGGTTATCGCAGATCAGATTCGTGTTGCAGACACCGGTAATTTCCACGTCGATTTTGAATTGCCGCGGCAACCCGATCCGAGCATTGCGCTTTATATCCGGGGGTCTCGCCTTGAACTTGAAGGTTCCATTGGCTGGGTCGTCGCCTTCGATAATGTCTCAGCGCTTATCGACGCCCAAAAGGCACAGGCGTGGAACGAAGTGGCTCGCCGTTTGGCGCATGAAATTAAAAATCCCTTAACGCCAATTCGTTTAGCCGCAGAGCGCTTAGCGATGAAACTCACCGATAAGCTTGATCCGTCTGACGCTGCCCTCCTAACCCGCGCCACATCGACGATTGTCAATCAAGTCGATGCGATGAAAAAGATGGTTAACGACTTCCGCGATTTCGCGAAGCTTCCGACACCAACTTTACAAAGCCTTGATTTAAACGAGCTTATTGAAGAGATGCTTGCTTTCTATCACTCAGGAGGCGTCTCGATTAGCGCCAATTTCGGCAAAGACCTTCCCGCGATTCAGGCCGATGCGGCGCAGTTGCGGCAAGTTCTCTTTAATCTAATTGGGAACTCCATTGAAGCTTGTACTGAAATCAAAACGCCAGAGATTCACGTCACGACAGAAGCTGTTTCTCATTCAGAAATAACAACGGCCGTCCGAATGAAACTTGAAGATAATGGACCAGGCTTTCAGCCTAGCGTCTTAGCTCGTGCCTTTGAGCCTTACATCACCACTAAGCCCACAGGAACTGGTCTAGGCCTTCCGATGGTTAAGAAAATCCTTGATGAGCACAAAGCCAAAATTTCAATCGAAAACATTCAATCCGATACGGGTTCTATCCTTGGCGCACGCATCAATATCGTTTTTCCAATTTCGAAAACCGAGCTGTGATGCCTCTTTTTCTTTGATCAATGTCAAAAGATTGCTCACGTCTTGGCGTGTTTCGCAGTATGATCACACAAGGGATAATTCGCTTATCAAGAGCATTCTTGCCTTTACAACTTTGTTTTGTCTTGTTTTTCTGCAAAGAGTAACACGCCATGGCGAAAATTTTGATTGTTGATGACGAAATCGGCATCAGAGATCTTCTCTCGGAAATCCTCTCTGACGAGGGCTATACCGTTGAGGAGGCTGAAAACGCCGAGGCCGCCCGACAAAAAGTCGCTCAGACTGATTTTGATTTGATTTTGCTCGATATTTGGATGCCAGATATGGATGGCGTCTCTTTACTTAAAGAGTGGAAATCGAACCGACAGTTCTCGAGCCAAGTCATCATGATGAGCGGACATGCAACAATCGAAACCGCTGTTGAGGCAACGAAGTACGGGTCTCTTTCCTTCTTGGAAAAACCGATTTCGATGCAAAAACTCTTAGAAGCCGTGCACCACGGTATCGAAGTCAAAAACCGTATCTTGGCTCTTGCGAAATACCGCACAGATCTTCCTGACGAAACACAGGAACCCATTGCTCCAAAACCCGTTGTTCATCCTGAGCTACCCAAATTTACGGTTCCCGGGACAAACATCGAGATTGATTTTCATAGTTCACTGCGTGAAATTCGCGAGTCCTTAGAACGCGCCTATTTCACAATATTGATTGAATACGAGGATTCGCAGATCACCCGCGTTGCCAAACGCGCTGGTCTGGAGCGAACCCATTTGTATCGAAAACTCAAGGCTTTGCACATGGAAATTCCGCGGCCATCGAGTGCCGCGAAAGCCTTGCGGAAAAAATAAACAAATTTTTGGCCCATGCGAGTGCTTATTCTTGGTGCGGGACATACTGGCTATGCCGTCGCACAGGCTTTAGTCTGCGAATCAAACGACATCTCTGTTGTCGATGTCGATGCAAGCCGTGTCTCTCAGCTTCAAAGGCATTTTGACCTCAGAGGGATTGTCGGAGACGCAGCAAGCCCCGCTGTCCTTCGCGAAGCAGGCATCGAAGACACCGATATTTTGATTGCCGTAACCGCTAGCGACGAAACCAATTTGGTCGCTTCCCTATTAGCGGCAAAACTTTTTAATGTCCCCACCCGCATCGCTCGCGTCCGTCGCAATGAATTAAGTAACTATCCTACTTTACTTGGCGAAGAAGGCTTTCACATCACAGATACGATTTGGCCTGAGCAGGCGCTCACTGATACGTTGCTACGGCTTATTGAGTTTCCCGAAGCCCATCAGGTTATCGACCTCGCAGGCGGCGTTCTCACGCTTTTAGCGCTAACCGTAAAAGAAACAAGTCCCCTTATTGGGTTAGAGACAAAAGATCTCTTTGAAAAACTCACCCAAGCAAAGATTGTGAACGTTGCCTTGTTTCGCGATGGCGTCTTGCTTGATGCAAATACACCCTTAGCCGCAGGCGATGAGATGCTTGTCATCGTCCCGAAAGACGGTGTCCTTGAAGCGATTTCCCTTATTCATCCGAAAGAAGCGAAAACAAAAAATTTAGTGATCGCTGGCGACGCCCACTTAGCCTTGCGTGTTGTGGCTGCCTTGAAAAATCAAGCAAGTTTTAATATCAAAATCCTTGAAAAAGACGCTGACACTGCCGCCGATATTGCCAGACACCTTCCCGAGCGAGTCTTACTTGTGAATGGCTCGAACTTACAAGAAGAGGACCTCGCTAACGTCGATATCGATACATGCGACCTTTTTGTCAGTTTAAGTGGCAAAGACGACGCCAATATTATGAGTGCGTTGCTTGCTAAGCGCCTTGGTGCTAAACGCGTCATCGCCTTAGTCGACAACCAGACTTTCGCCGATCTCGTGCGCGACACGAATATCGATATCATCATCTCAAAAACGCAGGTAACACTAAGCGAACTCATGCAATACGTGCGACGAGGCGATATTGCCGCAGTTCATGAACTGCACCACGGGAAAGCTGAATTAATTGAGGTGATTGCGCACGGAAGCGCAGGTATTTCCCGCGTAATCGGGAAAACGCTTCGCGAAATCTCGCTACCCGATAAGGTACGGCTCTGTGGTCTCATTCGCAATAAGGCCTTTTTAACGCCTTCTGAGACACTAACGATTGAACCCGACGATCGTCTCATTGTCTTTTTAGCCGACAAAAAGCTTTTGCCTGACCTTGAGGCTCTCTTTGCTGTCGATGTTGGGTTTTTCTGAGGCAAGCAATGTTTGCCAAGCTTCGTTACCTACTCTTTCCCGTCCTCAATATCGTGGGGATTGTTCTCTTTTTATTTACGGGATTTGAAGCGTTAGGGCTTGTCGCTTCGATTCTCTTTGATGACGGAGCGCAGTCGGGTTTTCTTTTTGGCGTCAGTGCCTCGTTTGCTTGTGCCGTTGCCTCTATCGCCTTAACGCGGCACGATAAACGCGATCTTTTACCGCGAGATGGCTTTCTTTTGGCTACTCTCCTTTGGACGATTTTGCCCGTCTTTGCTTCGCTTCCCTTGTCGTATTTACCTGAGATTTCCTTTTCTCAAGCCTACTTTGAGGCGATGAGCGGCATCACAACAACGTGCGCTACGGTCTTTTCTGTTGACCATCTTCCAGCCTCTCTTAATTTATGGCGAGCTCTTTTGAGTTGGCTTGGCGGCATGGGAATCTTAATTTTGGCCATTGCCCTTTTGCCGCTGATGAGTGTGGGTGGTTCGCAACTATTCCGCTTTGTGAATCTGTGCCAAGCCATTCCTTCAATTTCTCCCTTATTTGGCATTGGCACAAATAAGTCTTCTGTCACAAGTACCGAAGTTGGTGCAACTGTCGAAGTCACAAAATTAACGCCTCGCATTGCAAGCACCGCCAAAGGACTTTGGTGGATTTACTTTGCGCTAACAATCTCTTGCCTTCTTGGCTACAAAGTCGCTGGCATGAGCTGGTTTGATGCGACAGTCCACGCCTTCTCCACCGTAAGTCTCGGTGGCTTCTCCTCTCACGACGCAAGCTTTGCCTTTTGGTCAAACCCAACAATCGACCTCGTTTGCGTTGTGTTTATGCTGTTAAGTGGCTTAAGTTTTACCCTGCACTTTTTAGCCTGGCGGCGTAAAAGTTTCGCGCTTTACTTTCAAGATCCTGAAGCAAGAGCGTGGTTTTCTATCCTTCTTCTCGGCGTTCTCGTTGTCACAGGGATTCTTATCTTTCACGAAAACTACGACGCGCCTTTCGAGGCCTTTTTGTATGCGCTTTTTAACGTCGTAAGCGTTGCCTCAACAACAGGCTTTAGCAGTACCGATTACAGTCATTGGCCCGTGACGGCTACAACATTGATGTTGTGCTTAGCGGCGTTTTGCCCCTGCTCGGGTAGCGTCGGTGGTGGCATCAAAATGATGCGAGCCCTCATCCTTTTAAAGCAACTCTCGCGAGGGTTTTTGCAGACACTGCACCCGAAAGCCGTAGTTCCCCTGCGTATTAATAGCGTCCCGATTCCAGACAATATCGTTTTTATGGTATTGAACTTTGTGCTTCTTTGGGCTGCGACTTTAATTGGCGCAAGCCTATGCATGATTGCCACAGGGCTAGATGTGGCGTCAGCTTTCACGGCTGTCTTTGCGTGCTTAACGAATACGGGGCCAGGGCTTGCGAACGTTGGCCCAGCGCTTAATTACGGAACACTTTCCGTTTCGCAACTGTGGCTTTGCGACGCGTGTATGCTCGTTGGTCGCCTTGAGATCGTGACCGTTTTTGTCTTATTTACTCGAGACTTCTGGCGCGTTTAGGGTACGCCCCACATCACAGAAACGCCCTTTTTGATTGCCGCTTGAAGCATTTCTCGCAGAGGAAAGGTGCGCATACCGAAACTTACTTGGTTTTCAAATTGGCGCCTCTCTTCTTCCTGCTTGTCGAATGAAGCATAGTCACGCCCGGCCAATGACTTTTGCCGAATCGTTTCCTCAATGTGTTTGCGAGCAATTTTTTCGCGAGACACTTCAGCCTCAAGCGTCTGAAGAATCCCCTCAAGATCCTCGACGGGCCAACTGCCGCTCTCAGAATACGGTCGAGTTAGCACCTTACAGACCTCTTTAAAGGTCTCAGGCATCAGAAAAAAGCCTCCTGAAGCCTTAGACCGGAACTCAAGTAGTGCCATTGTGGCTTCCTTACAACGAAGTTTTCGAAAAAGAACCTTTCTCTAATAAATGCAAATTACAGGAAATTGCTAGGTATTTCCTGCAAGATACTGCATGTTATCACAACTTAACATCTTTTAACCATTTTTCCTTCCTTCTAAGCACTGGCTTCGGGCCGATACAATCTAAGTCCGATTCATTCTTATAAGGCTCCTTGTGACAAACACGATTTTGATTATCGCTCATGCGCCCCTGGCCTCCGCTCTTCGCGAGTGTGCCATGCACGTTTACGGTAATGACGAACACAGTTTGCGTTGCCTCACGGCTGTCGACATCGCTCCTGATGCTGACACGGCAGCCATTGCCGACTCCGTTAGCGCAAAGCTTGCCACTGACTCGCCTGAACGACAATCAACACTTATCCTAACAGACGTCATCGGAGCGTCTCCAGCCAATATTGCTGAGAAACTTTTACGTCATGCAGATACCGCTCTTATCTCGGGCGTGAACCTTCCGATGGTCCTTACCGCTGTTTGCCATCGCCATAAAGCTTTTGAGCAACTCTGTGCCCTAGTAAAAGAAGCGGGGAGCACAAGCATTAAGCTTCGGACTGCTAACGATCAGCAGTAAAAAATTCAGCACTTGCAAATAAAATCTAACAAATCTTCCGTTCTTGTCTTTGCCAAAAAGCTCTAGTATTACGGCATCTCGTCAGTAAACAACAGTTTTTTGCGACATGCTTGTCAAAAACATCACAGTTAAAAATCAATTAGGGCTTCATGCCCGCCCGGCTGCGCTTTTAACAAAAACCGCCAATCTTTTTGAATGCGCCATTCGCATCAAAAAAGGCGAGAAGTGCGCAGATGCTAAATCCATTCTTGCTGTTATGACTTTAGGTGCGAAACACAATGATGCCTTGCGCTTAGAGTTTGAAGGCCTCAATGAAATCGCCGCGTGCGACGCCATTGTTGCTTTGTTTGAATCTCGGTTTGGAGAGGAGGAATAGCGATGGCTGACAATATTCCTACACCGGTAACAGACGAAAAAACGACTGCTCCGAAAGTAACGCCAACCCCGAACCCAGAGGAAAAAACAACGGTGCCCGAAGCCACGACAACGGATGCGAAAAAAGCGCCAGTCAAAGAGGTCGCAAAAGAACCGAGTGCTGCGACAGACGCAGCTCCCGAAGAGCACGGCCCTGCAACGATAGCCTCCCAAACCTTTCACGGCATTCGTATTCACGCTGGTGTTGCTGTCGGTAAAGCTCAAAGGTGTACTCCAGGGTCCCTTAACATCCCGCACTTTGCTATCGATAAGCAAAAAGTGCGTTCCGAATCGTTGCGACTGCGTGGCGCATTCTCGGCCGTCACCCAAGAGCTCGAAGACCTTGTTGAAAACCCAATAGACGGAGCTCCAGCCGAGGCCAATGCCTTTCTTGAGATGCATTTGCAGATTCTTTGCGACGAGTCGCTTATTACGAGTACACAAGACATTATTGGCGAGCGCCTTGTGAATGCCGAATGGGCTCTTGAACTTAAGCTTGAAGAGTTGCGCAAAACCTTTAGCGAAATCGATGACGAGTATTTAGCAGAACGCGTCGAAGATATTAGTGAAGTGTTCGATCGAATTCAGCGCGTTTTAACGGGCCGCCGTCAATTAAGCGATGACGTTGAACTTTCCATCGGCGACGATTGCCTTATTTTGTTTGCAGAAAAATTAAGCCCCGCAGATATCGTCGTTCTAAAGCGCCGCTACGATGAAGAATTCTCGGGCCTTGTTTTGGAAGCAGACTCGGCCACCTCTCACACGGCCATTCTCGCGCGCACCCTAGAAATCCCTGTGCTCGTTGGCGCAGCCGGTGCCGTAGAAGCTGTCGAAAATGATTGCCCCGTGCTTCTTGATGCAACCAATAGCCTTGTGACGCTTTTCCCAGACGAAAAAGCGTTAGAGGATGCTAAAGCTCAGGTTCGCGAAGAGAAAAAAATACGCGCTCGTTTAAAGAAACTCCGCACGACAGAGTCTGTAACAAAAGATGGGGTACCTATCCACCTTTTTGCTAACGTTTCTTTGCCTGAAGATTCCAACGATGCTGTGAACGCCGGAGCCGAAGGCATTGGTCTATATCGAAGCGAATTCCTTTTTATGAATCGGAAAACGCTTCCCACTGAAGACGAGCAGCTCGAGGCCTATCGTCGCGTCATTCGCCCGATGAAAAATAAGCCCGTGATTCTTCGCACAATGGACTTAGGCGATGACAAAGTGCTTGAAAGTTCGGCAGGTGACGAATTTAACCTAACAACGACAGAAAAAATTGCGCTGCGTCTCGGAAAGCGTGGCTTACGATTCTTTAAATCTCACCCCGAGTTATTTGACACACAACTTAGAGCCATTTTGCGTGCCGCAGCCGGATCGGACGCTCGCCTTCTTTTCCCGATGGTTGTGCATCCGAGCGAAATTGATTTCGCGCGTGAGCGTCTTAAGAAAGCCGAGGAAGAGCTCGAAAGCCGCGGCGTGAAATACAAGAAAGACATCCCCATTGGCATCATGGTTGAGGTGCCTGCTGCTGCTATTTGGATTGAGGCGTTCTTACCAAAAGTTAGTTTCATTAGTCTTGGAACAAACGATCTAATTCAGCACACGCTTGCCAATAGCCGCCACGATCCTTCCTTTAATCACTTAAGTGCGGCAAGGCACCCTGCAGTGCTCTTCCTACTTCGCCACGTGACAAAGGCAGCTCACATCGCTGGTGTCCCTGTTGAAATCTGCGGCGAAATCGCAGGAGAACCCGAAATCCTTGAACTTTTATTGGGTCTTGGTTTGCGTAACTTCTCAATGGAAAGTGGTCGAATCTCGAGCCTAAAAGAAAAAATCTTGAATACGGATTGCGCTGCTTGCGAAAAAGAGCTGAAGAAAATCATGCATATGAGAAATACCGAGAAACTCAATGCGGCCGTTGCCACATTTGGTTTAAAGCTCCAAGAAGAATCATGATGAAAAAAGCGCCCCTACATTTGGATGAAATTGAGACTCTAGGAGAGCTCTTAGCGTCAATTCCTGAGCCTTTTATCCCGATGGAACCCGATATGCTCGATGGGTTTCTCACGGCGATTGCCTTAATGAAAAAGCCGCCAGAAACTCATGAGTGGTTTCGCTTTATTCTTGATATTGAAGGGCGAGCGGTTCCCTTAGAAAAAATCGCTCGCGGAAAACTTTTACGCGAACTCATTTTTAGGCGTGGCGCAGAGCTTGAAAGCACCATCCTCGCCAGTAAACCCATCGATCCTATTATCTTTGATGATGAGGAATCCGAGGATTTCTTGGCTCCCTTGCGCCCCTTTTCCAATGGCGTTTTGCTCGCCTGTTGCCAATGGCCAGAACTCACGAAAAATCCCAACGATTCGGTTAAGGCCGCCCTTGTTGGACTCTTGCGTTATGCCGATTTAGCCAAAGACGATGAGGCTACATTAGCCCTACTCGATTCGATTGACGAAGGCATAGTCTTTGCCAATCTCGATGAGGCTCTTGCTGATATTGAAGCGTGCGTGGGCGAAATTGCCGATGTAACACGCCTATCCTAAGTCAGGAATCTCGGCGCCATTAATCATCCTGCATGAGTTCTTTTCTCGCACGTCCTGCAAGAACGACAAGAAAGAGCACGGGGATTCCTAATGCGGCTGTTGCGGTAAAGAAATGGGCGTATCCGATTGATTCAACGGCAAGGCCTGAAAACCCAGCTAAGAGCTTAGGTAAGAAAAGCATCACCGAAGAAAAAAGCGCGTACTGCGTTGCCGAATACGCTTTGTTTGTGAGTCCCGAAAGATAAGCCACAAAGGCCGCACTCGCCAATCCCCCCGCGAGGTTATCGGCACTTACGGTAAAGATAAGAAATGTCAAATCGTGGCCGATGCCAGCTAAAAGTGAAAACAAAAGATTGGTCGCAGAAGATAAAAGGGCTCCCGCAAAAAGCGTTTTCATTACGCCGATCCGCATCGCGACAACGCCGCCGATAAAGGCGCCAAGGAGAGTCATGATGACACCGAAAACTTTACTGACAGCCGCAACCTCTTGCTTCGTAAAGCCCATGTCCTGATAGAAAGGATTGGCCATCACACCCATGACAACGTCGCTGATGCGATACGTTGCAATTAACGCTAAAACCACCAAGGCCCACCAGCCAAAGCGCGAGAAAAAGTCGATAAAGGGCATGCAGGCGGCTTTGTAGAACCACTCGGAAAACGAACGAACGGGCTCCAGCGCCTCTTTCTGCTCTTCTTTTGGGCTTAGAAGCGTCGTTACAAAACCCACGAGCATGCTTGCCGACATCACAAGATAAGCGATGCGCCAGCCGCCCATAAGGCTCGCTTCAAACGCTCCAGCGATTGCAAGAGCACCAGCGCCAGACCAAATCATCGCGATGCGGTAACCCGTTTGATAGGCTGCTGCAAAAGCGGCCTGCTCTGTTTCCGTGCCACTTTCAATACGATAAGCATCAATGGCGATATCCTGCGTTGCCCCAAAAAAGGCTGTGGCCGTGGCTAAGAAAACAACGCTTGTGACATTCTTTGTTGGATCTGTGAAAGCTAAGAGCGCTAAAGAAATCATCAACGCCACTTGCGTGAGACTTAGCCACGCGCGACGTCTTCCCAACATTTTCGTTAAAAACGGAAGTTTTAATCGATCAACAAGAGGCGCCCAAAGCCACTTCATGCCCCAGCAAAGACCGACCCAACTCATAAAGCCGATGGTCTTTAAATCGACGCCCGATTCTCGAAGCCAAAAGCCCAATGTTCCCAAGACAAGTAAAAGGGGGAGCCCTGAAGAAAACCCCAAAAAGAGCATGCGCAACGTCGCAGGCTTCGTGTAAATCGACAAAGCCCTGGTAAATCCAATTTTGGGCGCGCTTTCTTTCATGAACCCTTTGGCCTCTCAAAAACCCAAATCCACTTTCCTTGCTCTAAATCCTTCGGAAGTTCCATCCCTGCAAATGCCTCGCGCTTTAGAGCTTCAACGCGATTGCCAGCAGCGGCAATCATTCGTTTTACCTGGTGGTATTTGCCGCTAGTGATTGTCATCGAAATTTCATGTTCCGAAAGAATTTCACAGCTCTTTGCTGAGAGCGTTTCGTTTTCATCTCTTAACAATACGCCAGAAAGAAGCTTTTCAATAAGAGAGTCTTTCGCCAGATGCTTTAACTGAACGCGATAGCGCTTTTCCACTTTGTGCTTCGGATGAGTTAAACGGTGATTTAGTTGGCCGTCGTCCGTCAGCAATAAGAGGCCCGTCGTATCCGCATCAAGCCTACCAATTGGCTGAATCCCCCTTTTGCGTAGCGGCGCAGGTAAAAGACTTAAAACGCTCGGATAGTCTCGCGGTTTTATCGAGCATTCGTAACCTGCGGGTTTATTGATCATCACAAGGGCCTTCTCACAATATGGCCAGCGAACACCGTCGACAGTGAACCACTTACCTTCTGGCTCAACTGAAGTCTCGGGCGACGTAATTAATTTGCCATCGAACATCACTCTTTCTTGAGCAATCAAGCCTTGACACTCATGTCGGGTGCCAAACCCTTGCGTAAAAAGCACTTGCTCAAGATCGATCAAAGCCAATCCCCTTCATACTCAATCGTAAGAGGTGCGTGATCGGAAAATTTTTCTTCGCTATAAATCGATGCTGCCCTTGCTGCCGCTGCTAATTTTGGCGTTGCAATTTCATAGTCAATGCGCCAACCGACATTTTTCTCGCGAGCTCTTCCGCGTTGACTCCACCACGTGTACTGCCCTGGTCGCGCATCAATCTTTCGAAACACATCTTCCCAGCCACGCGTGGTAAAGCAGGTTGTAAGCCACGCTCTCTCTTCGGGCAAGAACCCTGTGTGATTGAGATTTCCCTTCCAGTTCGCTAGGTCAATTTCGTTATGGGCAATATTCACGTCGCCACAAATAAGAATGTCTCTCCCGTCTTTGCGTAGCGAATCCATGTGAGTCGCAAAGCAATCAAGAAATCGGTATTTGGCCGCTTGTCGCTCTTCAGAGCTTGTGCCTGACGGAAAATAAACAGAAACCACCGAGAGCTTTTTAAAGTCGACTCTCACATAACGGCCTTCGTCATCAAACTCTTTTTCACCAAAGCCGATTTGCACATTCTCTGGCGTAACGCGCGACCATAAACCTACGCCTGAGTATCCTCGCTTTTGAGCGCAGTGAAACCAAGCCGAGTAGTCTTTGAAGGCCTGACACTCCAAAGGGATGTCTTTAAGTTGCGCCTTTAGTTCTTGAACGCACAAAATATCAGCGTCCTCGGCTTCAAACCACGTCCAAAATCCTTTCTTGGTCGCAGAACGGATGCCATTGGCATTAAAGGTCGTCACTCGCAACATAGAGCGGCTCTCCAAAGTTTTTGAGCCTAGAAAACGACTTCTAGGCTCTTTTTTAACCTATCCGGCTAATTTCTTACGCAAGATTTCATTGACTTGGCGAGGATTGGCCTTACCTTTTGTCGCTTTCATCGCCTGACCGACAAGAGCATTAAAGGCCTTTTGCTTACCGCTACGGAACTCTTCGACCATTGCCGCGTTCTTTTGCAAGATTTCATCAATAATCGGTTCAATGGCTCCGGCGTCAGAAATCTGCTTTAGCCCCTCTTTTTCAATTAAGGCATCAATTTCTTCAGCCGCTCCCTCCCAAACCAAACTAAAGAGTTTCTTAGCACCCTTGGCGTTAACGGTGCCATCGGATAGGCGTGTCAAAATCTTCGCAAGTACTGGCGCCTTCACAGGGCACGATTTGAAATCCATCGCTTCTGTCGCGTGCACTGCCGCTGCGACTTCACCCATCACCCAATTGGCGGCAAGTTTCTTATCCTTGAGCGTTTCGCTCGCCTCACAGAAGTAATCGGCGATATCGCGACTCGATGTGAGAACGGCTGCATCGTATTCTGTAAGACCAAAGTCGGTGACAAAGCGCTTTCTCATTTGCTCAGGCAGTTCAGGCATCTCGCTTAAGACCTTAGCCTTCCACTCGGGGCTGATATAGAGCGGCAACAAATCGGGATCTGGGAAATACCGATAATCCATCGAGTCTTCTTTGCTGCGCATCTGGCGCGTTTCGTTTTTATCGGGGTCATACAAGCGCGTTGCTTGAACAATCTTTCCGCCGCTTTCGATTACTTCAATTTGACGACGCACTTCGTAGTCAATCGCGTCCTGCAAGAACTTAAACGAATTGAGGTTCTTGATTTCGCAACGAGTACCAAATTTTGTTTCACCCATGGGGCGAACAGAGACGTTTGCGTCACAGCGGAAGTTTCCTTCTTGCATATTGCCGTGCGAAATTCCAAGCCACACAACAAGCGCATGAAGTGCTTTGGCGTAACCGACGGCTTCCGCCGAGCTTCTTAATTCGGGTTCTGTGACAATCTCAAGTAACGGTGTTCCTGCGCGATTTAAGTCCATACCAGACTTACCACGCAAGACGCCGTGATTGCTTTTACCCGCGTCTTCTTCTAAGTGAGCCCTCGTTAAATTAATCGTCTTTAAGTAAGGCTCCCCATCTTTGGGTTCGACAGTAAACGTTAAGCGCCCACCCTTAACGATTGGGTGCTCAAACTGACTAATTTGGTATCCCTTTGGAAGATCGGGATAAAAATAATTTTTGCGATCAAAAATCGAGCGCTCAGCAACCTCTGCGCCAATAGCCAAGCCAAATTTCATCGACTTTTCCACGGCTCCCCGATTTAAAACGGGCAGTGCTCCAGGCAAAGCCAAATCGATGTAGCAAGCCTGTGTGTTCGCTTCAGCACCAAACGCTGTCGACGCCCCAGAAAAAACCTTCGAGGCCGTCGAGAGTTGAACGTGCGTTTCTAATCCAATGACAACTTCCCACTGCATATCTTTCTCCGTGGCCTATTGATGTTTCTCAGGGTGGCATAAGTGCCACTTTGTTGCCTGCTGATAGGCGTTGGCGATGCGTAACATCTTCGCTTCAGCAAATCTCGGGCATGCTAACTGCACACCAATAGGACGGCCGTTACTGTGAATGCCACAGGGCAAACTCATACAAGGCAATCCCGCTAATGAGGCAGGAACCGTGTAAAGGTCGCCTAAGTACGCCGTCACCGGATCGCTTTTTGCGCCAAAGTCAAATGCTGTTGACGTTGTCACGGGACTCAAAATCGCATCAACCTTCTTAAAGGCTTCAGTAAACTCATTGACGATTAGGCGACGCACCTTCTGAGCTTTGATGTAGTAAGCGTCGTAGTAGCCGTGAGAAAGCACATAGGTGCCAATCAAAATACGGCGCTTGGGCTCAGCTCCAAGACCTTCGTTGCGGCTCTTTTTAATCATGTCCTGAATATCGCCATAGTCTTTCGCGCGATACCCATAACGCACGCCATCAAAGCGAGAAAGGTTGGAACTTGCTTCAGCGCAGGCGACAACGTAGTAAACGGAAACGCCAAGACCCGCGTTCGGTAGTTCCACATCAACGATTTCTGCGCCCTGAGAAGCATACTCGGCAATCACTTTTTCAAGAGCCGAACGGACTTCTGCATCCAACTCCTGCGTAAACCACGCACGAGGCACGCCGATTCGCAAGCCCTTTACGCCTTTATCCAAGTCTCGCGTGAAATCCTCTGTTGGAGCATTTTCGCTCGTGGAGTCCCACGGCTCAAACCCGACCATATCGCCTAAGACCCAAGCAATATCCTCGACCGTATGCGCCATAAGACCCGCGGTATCCAAGCTTGAAGCAAAGGCAATCATGCCTAAGCGGCTCGGACGGCCGTAAGTCGGCTTCACTCCCGTGATGCCGCAAAAACTTGCGGGCTCACGAATCGATCCTCCGGTATCGGTTGCTGTGGCAATCGGGGCAAGCCCTGCGGCTACGCAGCTAGCTGACCCGCCAGAACTTCCGCCAGGAACGGCGTTCGCGTCCCACGGATTAAACACTTTGCCATAAGCCGAGTTTTCGTTGGCCGACCCCATCGCGAATTCGTCGCAATTAAGCTTGCCAAGGGTGACCATTCCGGCTTCTTTTAGTTTGGAAACGACCGTAGCGTCAAAGGGGCTCATGTAGCCTTCGAGCATCTTGCTCCCTGCCGTAGAGGCCCACTCCTTTGTCACAAAAATGTCTTTGTGTGCAATAGGAATACCTGTTAGGCGACCGGCACTCCCTTCAGCGATTCTTTTATCTGCTGCTTTGGCTTGCTCGAGTGTCACTTCAGGACGAACATCCAAAAAGCAGTTGAGCGCTTTTTCTTTTTCAATGCGAGCTAGGTACTCTTTAGCAAGCTCAACAGCGCTCACTTCTTTTTTCTCTAGGGCACGAGAAAGCTCGACTACTGTATGAAATTGACTTTCTGACATTGTTCCCTCCTACTCGACGACACGAGGAACAATGAACAAGCCCTCATAACTTTCGGGAGCATTCTTCATGTTTTCTTCTCGGTTATTGCCAAAAACCACGTTGTCTTCACGCAGCCGCTGCGTATCATCGTGCGGATGCATCATTGGCTCGATATTGTCAGTATCGACCGCCTGAATGCGCTCGATCATTTGGAAAATATCATTGAGTTCGCCTTGCATTTTCACAGCCTGCTCTTGATCGATATCGATGTGAGCGAGTTCAGCAATGCGATAAATGTCCTCTAAAGCAAGAGTCATAACAAAATCCATCTATTCAAAATCGTGGACAAACAAAACCCCGAGGGGTCGATTCACGCATTTTTGACCCCTAGTTCGTTTTCAAGCTGTAATCATAGTCTATTGCCCCTGTTTTCTCAGTATTAGCGCTATCCTTTCGCCCTAAGAAAGTTCCTATTTTTTACACGTTGTCTGTTTTTGGCTTTCCTTTGATGCCTATGACTTTTATTGGACAAATAAAAATTCTCATCTGCTGCGTTGGCGCAGGACTTTTCCTATCGGGTTGCTCGGGGCCATCGATTCTCAGTAAAGCCGGTAAGTTCTACGATAACGACGGCCCCCCTGAGACGCACGAGTCGCTCACGTCTCAAGAAGTACTCGAACTTAAAGTTGAGAAGCCTTCGAAGGCAGCAAGTCGCCCCTACACCGTGATGGGAAAACGCTACTACCCCATGACTGGCGACAAAGAATTCACACAGGTCGGCATCGCTAGCTGGTACGGTAAGCAATTCCATGGCCGCAAGACCGCCATTGGTGAGCGCTACGACATGTTTGCAATGACAGCGGCTCATCCAACAATGGAACTGCCAAGTTATGCACGCGTCACAAACCTGAAAAACGGCAAAAGCGTCATTGTTCGTGTCAACGATCGCGGCCCCTTCCTTGGAGGGCGCGCCATCGACATGAGTTATGCAGCCGCTGTGAAGTTGGGATACCACAAGGCTGGGACGACACGCGTGAAAATCGAACGCATCACGCGTCGCGATATCGCTAGCGGCAAGGCCTACACGATTGAAACGCCTCCTTTAGAGAAAGCGGCAGAACCCGTTATTGTGGCTAAAGAAACAAAAGAAGTTACGCTGCCTGCTGTAGAGAGCCTTTCTTCAATTCCTTCGGCTGCGCCGCAAACAGAAGAACCCTCGACTGCACTGGCTGAAAATACGGCTCCTACCGAACCCACGGCGCAAGCTCCACTCAAAGAAGAATCCACGCTTCCTGAGATTGACTCTGGTACGGTAACCACAGAAGACGCTACAACAGAAACCACTGAGGCCGAAGCAGAGACCGAACCGCAAGACGCCATTGGAGAGCTTTTAAAGCAAGAAGAAGCCGCCTCGGAAAGCGCTGTTGCGGCTCCTACTTGGCGCGTTCAAATTGGAGCCTTCTCCAATGAAACCAACGCGCGCGAGGTAGCTGCTCACGCAGAGATGATGCTTTCTGAGCAACAGGTTTCTCAACGCGTTGCTGTTGTCCTTGACGGCAATCTCTATCGCGTTCTGATTGGTTCAGAAAAGGACCGCACATCCGCTCAACTCTTATCAAAGAAGATTTCCGACCTTCTCGGTACGTCTTCTTTCGTTATTCAAAGGTAGTTTTCTCGTGTATACAAAAACTGACGCATCGCTACAGAACTTATGGAAAAACCAGACCCTTGAAGGTCTAAAGCAGTTTATTGCGATTAAAAGCTTATCGCCCGACTTTGATAAGGATTGGGAAGAGCACGGCGAGCTGCTGCGCTCTCTAACAGAAGCCAAAGCCTTTGCCCTCGCTCAACTTAAAGACATTCACATCGAGGTTCTCGAGGCTAAAGGGAAAACGCCTCTTTTATTTTTTGAAATCCCCGCTACAGAGAACTCAAAAGCTCACGGCGACGTACTTTTTTACGGGCACATGGATAAGCAACCCGCAGCTGACGGTTGGAGCAAGAATCGCAGTGCCTTTACTCCGTCCATTGAAAATGGCCTACTTTATGGGCGAGGAGCCGCTGACGACGGTTATAGCTTTTATGCCGCTATTAGCATTGCAAAAGCCTTAGAAGAAAGTGGCGAAGGGCATCCTCGGCTTTTTGGCATCTTTGAGACCGCCGAAGAGTCTGGGTCAGAAGATTTTCCTTTCTGGATTAGCCAATTAAGCGAGCGCTTTACTCGTGTTTCTCTTGTTCTCGTTTTAGACGCTGGCTGCATCGATTACAAGCATCTTTGTATTACAACGAACTTTCGTGGCGTTCTTGGAACCACGCTTAAAGTCAGCGTTCTCGAGCACGGCGTGCATTCGGGAACAGCCTCTGGCATCGTGCCTGACTCCTTTATGATTGCTCGACACCTTCTTGAGCGCCTTGAAGATAGCAGCACAGGAAAGATTTTAGGTAAAGCGTTTTACGCGGCAGAAATTCCTCCTTCTCGCCTCACACAAATCCAAGAAAAGGCCCGCGTGATCCGGGAAGTCGAAAACGACTTCCCTTGGATCGATAAACCTGTGATGCGCTCGGCCGATACCGAAGAAATCCTCTTAGCACAAACGTGGTTACCGCAATTGGCAATCATTGGTGCAGATGGGCTTCCGGCTATTGGTGCTGGCGGTAATGTTTTGCGGTCAGATACGTCTTTACGACTTTCTATTCGACTTCCGCCAACCGTTGACCCCGTTGTGGCTCAGAAGGCCTTGGAGAAAACCCTTCTTGCCAATCCCCCCTTTGGAGCCAAGGTTGAAATGCTAGGAACCTATTCTTTTAAAGGATGGGATGCTCCAGCTGAATCCGATTGGTTTACTCAAATCGTCAAAGAGGCAAGCTCTGAGGTTTTCGATACCCCTGCCATCTATTCGGGTGAAGGCGGCTCTTTATCGATTTTCGATACGCTTGAAGCGGCCTGTCCTGTGGCTCAGTTCCTACTCACGGGAGTCTTGGGTCCGCACTCGAATGCGCATGGACCAGACGAGGCTTTGCATTTAGAGTACGTTGAGAACTTATGCCGAGCCCTTGCGCGCATTGTCTCTCGACTCCCTTAATAGGTGCTTGCGATGCGTAGAGACCTTGTTACCCAAGTTATTCTCGATTACGGCGAATTCCAAGAGGATTTCGCCACTCCTCATGAGGCAGAAACGTTTTTAAATACGAACGTTGATGAACTCGGAGCCCCTATTGGCGCTTGGCTTGAAGACTTAAGAGGTAATCTTAAGTGGCGCTATGACATTCTCGATGATGGATCAGGCCTTTTTCGTTTAGTTGAGAGACCTGTAACAATCAATCGGCTCATCCGCAACCCCTCTAACTAGTCTGTACAATGGACAACTCCGTTTTCCATTTGTTGCGCATAACCTTATGAAAACTGAAATTACTCCAAAAGAGTCCGTTCCTGCCCCCGTCGCACGCGTTCGTGAGATTCCGTACAACTACACGTCCTTTTCAGATAAGGAAATCGTTATTCGACTTCTCGGAAAAGACAGTTGGTCGCTATTAGCGAGTCTTCGATCTTTAACGCGAACAGGCCAGTCAGCGCGGATGCTGTTTGAAGTACTTGGAGACATTTGGGTTGTCCAAAGAAACCCCTATCTTCAAGAAGACCTCCTAAAGGACAAAAGAAGACGTCACCTCTTAGTTGAAGCTTTGCGCCATCGCTTAACCGAAATGAATAAGCGTCGCATGGCAGACAAAACGGGCGACGCTGAGGTCGGTAAGCTCATTGACAACGCGGCTGTTGCTGTCGATAAGTTTGAAAAGAGTTTTTCTGAAACCCTAAAGTTACGTGCGAGCATCGTCCGTCGCTTAAAACGCATCACGCATAAAGACAACATTCGCTTTGATTCCTTTACGCGCGTTTCTCACGTCACAGACGCCACAGACTGGCGTATTGAGTACCCGTTTGTTGTTTTAACGCCCGATAGCGAATCGGAAATTCCTGGCATTGTTCGCGCCTGTATTGATTTAGGTCTTGTCATCATCCCGCGTGGCGGTGGCACAGGCTACACAGGGGGCGCGGTTCCGATGAGCGCGCTAAGCGCCGTCATTAACACAGAAAAGCTTGACTATGTTGGTCCTGTCTTTGAAGAGACGCTCCCAGGCCTACAGACAACAACATCTGTGATTTGCACTGGAGCGGGCGCCATCACGCGGCGCGTGATGCAGGCGGCTTCTGCCGCAGGGCTTGTGTTTTCTGTGGATCCAGCGAGTGCCGACAGTTCCACTATCGGTGGCAACATCAGTGAAAACTCGGGCGGCAAGAAGGCGTGCCTTTGGGGAACTGCTGTTGATAATTTGGCAAGCTATCGCTTGGTCAACCCGTCTGGCAATTGGGTTGAAGTTGTGCGCCTCAATCACAACTTAGACAAAATTCATAAGCAAAAGACGGTCACTTGGGAAATCACAACGAAAAACGGGCTTGAAGCCGATCCTGCGAAAGCGAGCGTTCTTAAAAAAGAAATTCTCACGATTCCTGGCTCGACCTTTAGAAAGGCAGGTCTTGGCAAAGACGTTTCCAACAAATTCTTAGGCGGACTTCCTGGCGTTCAAAAGGAAGGGTGCGATGGCTTAATTACATCAGCGACTTGGATCTTGCATCGCATGCCCAAATTAGGGCGCACCGTGTGCTTGGAATTCTTTGGCGCTGCAAGCGAGGCCGGCCCCGCTATCGTTGGCATCACAAAACTCCTTGACTCGCATCCCGAAGGCTGCATGCTCGCCGGTCTCGAGCACATGGACGACAGGTATTTGCATGCTGTTGGCTATCCACCAAAAACACAACGTTCGGAATTCCCGAAGATGGTTCTTGTGGGAGACATCGTCGGGGACGATGATGCGGCACTCGACAGAATCTGCAACCAAGTTGTTGCCCTTTGTAAAGACCATAACGGCGAAGGCTACATCGCCAAGACCCCTGAAAAGCGCTTCCAATTCTGGAATGAGCGTAGCCGCACAGCCGCCATTAGTGCTCACACCAACGCCTTTAAGCTAAACGAAGACGTTGTGATTCCTCTTGAGAAGATTGGTGAGTACACGATTATCTGTGAGCGCTTTAATATCGAATGCTCGATTAAAAATAAGTTGCAGATGCTTGATGCAACATATGCCTTACTCAAGGATAAGATTCCTGCAAACTTAAGCGTTGATGACGAATCCAAAGAAGGGTTACTCAACGAAGCGCTCCCGAAAGCTCTTGCTCTTTTAACTGAAGTTCATGACCGCTGGAGCTACATCTTGGAAAACCTTGATGAGCCTTTAAAGTATGCGGTTGTGAAGTTGCGTAGCCTTGGCGTAAAACTCTCTGCGGCACGCGTTAAACCCTATGGAGCAGAAGGCACACTCTTTAATGTTGTCTACGACAGAGTCCTTCGCGTTTCTTGGCACACGGAAGTTCGCGAAAAACTCGTGCGCCTTTTCCCGAGCAACATCTTTGAAGAACTTATCGAAAAAATTGATGCTGTTCACGACAAGATTCTTCGGGGTCGTGTGTTTATTGCTTTACATATGCACGCAGGAGACGGCAACGTTCACACGAACGTGCCGCTTAATTCCGATAACTATGAAATGATGCAGCTTGGCGAAAAGGCCATTGAGCTTGTGATGAATGCGGCGAAAAAACTCGGCGGCTCTATCACTGGCGAGCACGGTATTGGCTTAACGAAGATTGCCTTTATCGATGAAAAAGAGTTGCAACCTTTCTACGCCTACCTCGATCAGGTCGACCCGCAACGGCATTTCAACGCAGGAAAACTGCGTAAAGAAAGCGGCCTTGCCAACGCCTACACACCAAGCTTTAACCTACTAGGCGCTGAATCGCTTTTGATGCAGCAAAACCAAATCAAGTCCATTAGCGATGCGATTAAGAACTGCTTACGGTGCGGCAAATGTAAGCCGCGTTGCACCACACACGTGCCGCGTGCCAATCTTTTGTATTCGCCAAGAAATAAGATTCTTGCCACATCTCTACTGATTGAAGCGTTCCTATATGAAGAGCAGACTCGCCGCGGATTAAGCCAACGTCACCTCGAGGCAATCGAAGACTTGTCTGACCACTGCACACTTTGTATGAAGTGCCGTCCGGTGTGCCCAGTGAAAATTAACTTTGGCGAAGTCACAATCCTCATGCGAGACCTCTTGCATGATTCAGGACTTAAGCATCTGCAGCCTGCGAAAGCCGCTGGCATGGCCTTCTTAAATCTCCAGAACCCAACTGCAATTGAGGCTACAAGAAAGGCTTTAATCCAATTCGGCTTTAGCGCTCAGCGTAACGCCAATCGCCTGCTTACTGCAGCGATTCAACCTGCTCTTAAGAGACCGCCTAACACAACAGGTAAGCAACCCTTTGTTGAGCAAGTGATTACGCTTGTGAATCGCAAGCTACCGAAACCCCGTATGAGTCAGACGCTACGCTCTGCTCTTGGCCTTACGGATACAACAAGCGTTCCAATTATTCGTAAGCCTGAGGCGACACGTTCAGAAGCCGTCTTGTACTTCCCTGGCTGCGGCAACGATCGCTTGTTCCCAGAAGTGGGCCTCGCCACATTGGCCCTACTTTATGAAAATAACATTCAGACCGTTTTGCCTCCGCGCTATATGTGCTGCGGCTATCCGCAAAAAGGTAACGGTCAAGGGTCACTTGCCAATAAGCTTGTCACGGAAAATCGTGTTCTCTTTCATCGTATCGCGAACACCCTTAACTACTTAGACATTAAGACCGTTGTCGTCAGTTGCGGTACGTGCTTAAAGCAGTTAAAGGAATATCACTTTGAGGAGATTTTCCCTGGCTGTCGCCTTGTCGATATTCACGAATACTTAGCAGAAAAGGGCTTCTCGGTTTCGGGAGAGGATTCCACTCGCTACATGTATCACGATCCGTGCCACACGCCCTTTGCTGTGAGTAAACCCACGGAGATTGTCAATAAACTTCTGCCTCCTTCTGATGGTAGTCGCATTCTGAAAACAGACTTTTGCTGTGGCGAGTCGGGAACCTTTGCTGTTGGTCGCCCCGATATCGCAACGCAGGTGCGCTTTAGAAAAGAAGAAAACATCCTTCAGACGCGAGCCGAACTCACAAAAGACAATTTCGAGGGCAATATTCGGATTCTTACGACCTGCCCAGGATGTTTCCAGGGTATGAGCCGCTACTCGCAAGCGACAAAAACAAGCGCCGAATTCCTTGTTGTCGAATTAGCAAGAAGAAAGTTCGGCAACCACTGGCTCAAGGAGTTCCTTAACCTTGTTAAGAAAGATGGGATTGAAAACGTCTTAGTTTAGGGACTAGAGGCGCAACTAGCGCCTCTTATGCGAAAAAATGAATTGCGAATTTTGTGAACTCTGTGTGCGGCCTAACTCGAGAGAAATTTGGCACGATGACATGCTTTATGTCATCGACGCCTCAAATCACGAGCTTCCTGGCTATGTTCGCGTTGTCTTAAATCGCCACGTCAAGGAGATGACAGATCTCACAGACGATGAAAAGCGCCACGTAATGGATGTCGTTTTCTTTATCGAATCGACGATGCGTTCGTATTTAAAGCCTGAAAAGGTCAATCTCGCAGAGTTTGGCAATATGACACCACACTTACATTGGCATATCATCGCGCGATTCGCTGACGATGCCTATTTTCCAGAGGCTATCTGGGCAGGAAAGGTGCGTACACCAAATCTCGCCTCATTAAGTCGTCACCATGAAGACGCAGAAAAATTCCTTCAAGATTTACCTGGCCTTTTAAGTCAACACTTCGCCAACTAGGGTTTTGGGCACTCTTGAAATGTCGTTGCTGGATACTCTTTCGATAAATGAAGGAGTTTCTGCGCTCTCTCTTTTTCAAGCGCTTGGAAAATAAGATTCACTCGCCCCGAAGGCTCTCCAAGTCGCTTAACAACACGAATGCCAGAAATCTCGGGCGCTTTCCCCGATTCGATATAGGCTGCGGCTTGTTGCTCGTTATCGAATTCTGCAATTTCCAATCCTGGTGCCAAAACACCTCTTTGGATAGGACGAACTTTTTTATAGCCCTGCTGCCGAAGCTGCTTAGCGAAAGCTCGAAGGGAGGTTTGATTTTCTAGTGGGCCCAAAAAGACAATGAATTTTTCAGGAAGAAACTCATCGCTAATTGTCACACTTTGATCAAGACCCCATTGGCGCAAATGCGGAGCAATTCTCTTGGTTGCTGCTGCAGAAAATGGCCCCCAAGCGTAGCAACGCTTTTGATCTTCCTTATTCGCAAGAAGCATTTCTCCTTCGAGAATCGCTCCTTGGGTTTCCTTCACTTGCTCGACCTTTGTTTCTAGAGGTACCGTTAACGTGGCAATTTCTCCGGTGTCCTGTCTATCAAAATAAACAAGATACCCACCCATGGCAATGAGTATGATTGAGAGAATCCACGCCAAAGCTTTCATCACGTCCCCTTTCTTTTCTAGCTCAAATGCGCACGAAGAGCTAGCCCATGCAAAACGAGATTATGCATTTGCACGGCGTCCGGGAATGCCTTCGTAATATATGGCGCCATAAGAGGCGCTGCGCCTCCAGCGAAAACAATGCGTGGCTCAAACCCTTTTTCGCGAATCGCGCGCCGCGCCAATTCGAAAACGCCGATGTGTGCCTCAATGATTCCTGTGCTAATTGCATCGACCGTATTTAAAGGAAAAGGAACACTCTCCCCGACTTTCTCATAGCGGCATTGCGTGGCGCTAGTTAACGCTGAAACCATCAGTGACGGTCCTGCAAGAATTCTTCCGCCAAGAAACTTCATCCCTTTTTCTGTTGGGATTACTGTATCGACTGTTGTGGCAGTCCCCAATTGCGCCACAATCAGGGCTTCGTTGGGAAATAAACTGACGGCACCAATCGCGGCATGCCACCTATCGCTTCCGAGCTGATGCACGTTGCTATAAGCGTTTTCTAAAAAGAAGGGTCCTTCAAACGTTTTTTCCGATTGCAACCACTCCCAGTTGATTTGGCAGCGATTGAAAAATTTCGTGAGTGACAAAGCAAGCGCTTCACTTGAAACCATGCAACCGAATACTCGAGTTGGCTTTAAATCCATCCACGTGTGAAGTAAATCCTCAGAAACCGCCGTGGCTCCCGAATGCACATATGTATGGGGTTCGCCTGGGTTGTCGGATGTCGACCACTTAAGTGCCGTATTTCCCAAATCAACCAATAAAATCGTCACAATCTTACTTCCCTACTTCGATGCCACTGACTGTTACATCCGAAAAAGCACTGCACTTACCCTCTACTTCAAGAAGGAGATGCCCCTTGACGTCGATTCCTTTTTCAATTCCTTCAAATGTGCGAGCACTCGCATCGACGACACTCACGCGCTTACCGTAAAGCGCATCACTTTCTTTCCAGAAAGAAGAAACTTCCGATAGTTTTTCATCGGAAAAACTTTCGAGAGCCAGGACAATCGTCTGAACCAAATCGGCGCAAAGTGAGATTTTATTCGTTCCTACGAGTCGTAAATAAGCGTGTTCAGGGTTCTTTCCCTCAAGGTTTACCCCAACACCAACAACAATGCCTGTTTGGTTTCCTTGCATCTGTACTGTCTCACAAAGAATCCCGGCGAGTTTCTTTCCATCAATCCAAAGATCGTTAGGCCATTTAACCTGTACAGCACACTCGATCTTTTGCAGCCGCTTCATGATGTGCCAACCTAAAAAAGGCATCATCTCTGGCTTTACAGAGCAAACCTTCAGACCCACGCTCATCAAAAGTGCGTCTTCTTCGTTTTCCCAAATGCGTCCCCGTGTGCCTCTGCCTTTTGTTTGTCGATTGGCAACGCAAACCACAATTCGATTGTGAGACGATTCTTTAAGCCACTCTTTGACATCATCGTTTGTGCTCGCTGTGCAATCGATCCAGCGAACATCGATATCTTTGCCAAGAAGATTTTTTAGTGCGTCTTCGGGATTTGCCATGTTTCTTTTGCTTACGTTCGATACGCCGAATCTTACGGCGGTTCGAAGCTAAAAACCTTAGAATGGCGCCATGTTAAGGAAATTTCTTTTCTCTTGTTTAGCACTTTTTTTCGTGGTGCTTTCCCCTCTTTCGTGGGCAAATACCCAGATTGATGCGCCAATTGCGGCTTTAATAGATGGGGAAAGTGGCGCTTTTATCTTTGAAAAAAACTCCCACAAGATTGTCAACCCCGAAGATTTAACCTGCCTGATGTCGCTATATACGGCGCTTAAGCTCTCTCAAGGGATGAATAAAGAGCAGTCTCTTGTCACGGTTGACTTCGAAAATGATAAGAAAATTTCCCCTTCGCGCAGAATTTATCTTGCCACAGGGATGAAAGTGCCTTTGGCAACACTATTGCAATCGATAGCTATCATTGGCGCAGAAGATTCGACTTTGGCTGTAGCGCAGTTTCTTTCAGGTTCCTACCAGGCTTTTGTTGAAAAAATGAATTTTTATGCCAAAGAAATTGGCATGAAGGATTCCCGCTTTACCTTCCCCATCTCTTTACCTAATCAGGCAACGTCTGCGTATGACCTTGCCTTATTGGCCAATCGAATTCGCATCGAATTTCCAGCGACTTTTGCGTGGTTTTCGGAAACTGAGTTTTCCTTTGCTGGCCACACACAAAAAAATGGCAATCTTGCTTTATGGAAGAGTTCGAGCATCAACGGCGTGATGGCATCGACCTCGAACTTAAACGTCATCTCCTCGTGGCTAAGAATGGAAAGCAATAAAGCCGTCCCCCGCTCATTAATTAGCGTTGTCTTACAAGGAAAGAACCGCGAGAAAACGGTCGATGAGTCATTTAATCTTCTTCGGCAAGGCTGGATTAATTACGAAACCATCAAACTTTTTGACGATAAGGCCACGATTGCTCGCTTGGATGTTGTGAAGGGAAACCGAGATAAATTAGAAGTAGGCTTCTCGCGAGCAGTTTGGGTGACAGTGCCACATAAACTCATTGTTGCTCGCGGCACGGGAGGCTTCTCAACACAAGTGGTCTATATGCATCCGCTTGTTGCTCCTATTAAAGAAGGCGCTCTTGTTGGAACACTCAATGTGACATTTGAGCAGCAACACATTGCCTCTTTTCCGTTGTATGCTAAACACGATATCGGTTTGGGCGGGTTTATCAGCCGCTTAATTGACACGATGCGCCTTAGAACCGAAAAAAGTTATCCTCCCGCAAAATAATTATGGATTCTGAAAAAAAAGAAGACTCGCTTATTGAGTTCCCCGCACTTTTCCCAATCAAAGTGATTGGCAATAACACAGAGTCATTTCCCCAAGAAGTGATCGCTGCTATCAGTTCGATTTACCCGGACTTTTCACCAACGTCTCTTGCAAGCGAGTTCTCCAAAACGAAGAAATACATCTCTTTAACAGCGACTGTATTTGTGACCTCACAAGAACAGCTCGATGCTATTTATCGAGCGATTACGGCCTTGGAAAACGCCAAATTCGTTCTATGAATCCAACTGAGGTTAAAAAGAATTCCCTCGCCGCCTGGCTTATGTGTTGCCGGCCAAAGACATGGGCAATTGCGCTTTGCCCAGTTTTTGTTGGACTCGCTTTTTCGTTTTGGGAACTCCATCGCATTCATTGGCCGATTGCCATTGCAACAGCACTTTTATCCATCCTGATGCAAGCAATTACCAATATGGAAAACGATGCGGCCTATACAAAAAGAAAAGCCGATCGCACTGACCGTAAAGGGCTTCCTCGCGCCACTTCTCTTGGACTACTTACTGTTACCGCAGTCGAGCGGGCAATTCTCTTTTTAGCCTTCCTTGTCGCACTTGACACGCTTTATCTTCTCTATGAAGGCGGCTGGGTCATCGTTGTGATTAGTATTTGTTCTGTTGTAGCTGCCTACGTGTATATGGGTGGACCTAAGCCTCTTGCCTACACGCCATTGAGTGAACTTATCTGCTTTATCTTTTTCGGTCTCGTTGCTGTCTGTGGAACGTTTTATCTTCAAACGAAGACTTTTTCACTTTTTTCGTTTCTCGCAGGTTGCGCGGTGGGCTTTCTCGCGACGGCCGTTCTTGTTGTAAATAACTATCGAGATATCGCTCACGACGCGTCAGTAAATCGCACAACGCTTGCCGTTGTCCTTGGCGAAAGAAAAACCGCGTGTCTTTACACTGCGCTCATTTACGCGCCCTTTGTCGTTTGCCTGATTTTGGTTGCGCTCGATATGTCTTTGTGGCCTATCCTTGGCACACTCGTCTTTTTCTTTAACAATAAAAAATTGAGTTGCCAGTTGCGGCAACTCAAAGGCAATGATTTAAACGCTGTGCTTTTTGCGACAGTGAAGTTTGAACTGCGCTTTTCTCTTATTTTTTCGCTTCTTATTCTCGCAGCTTACTTTTTGCGCTAAAGCTTAAGAGCCCTCTTCGGTTTTATTCTTCTTTTGCTCTTCAATAAGCCTCATGCGCTCTTGAATTTCTTTTGCCGTTACGATTTCCACACAGGAGACAACACGCGTAACGCCTGAAGTCTCTGCTGCAATCTGGCAGGCTTCCTTATTTTCTTGCGCTGTGAGCATGCCGATTAAATAAACGATACCTCTATCGACAACAACCTTCATTTGATTGAGTTCGACTTTTTGATTGCCAATAATCTTGGCGCGAACCTTTGTCGCGAGTGTCGAGTCGCTCATACGTTCGAAGACACTAGCGTTTTTCTGAACTCGAAGTTCGTTAATGACTTCACGGACATCGGTGTTAGAAGCCGCTACCTTTGCTGCAATAGCCTTTGCCGACTCGCTTGCGATTTCACCAGTGAGTAGCACTCGACGGTTATACGCGGTCACAGTGACGTGGCTATCGACGTCTTTACCGAGCTTTTGGTCGATTTCATAGGAAATCTTCTTTTCCAATAGCTTATCGTCAACGACAGTGCCCGTTGTTCTACGGTCAACAATCGTTCCCACTGCTGTTGTCGTTGCATAGGTCGCTCCTCCAATAGCAACGGCCGTACAGCCGCTTACGATAACGCTTGCCATCGCACAGGTCATAGCAATCACTAGTGTTTGTTTTTTCATATGCATCTCTTAAATATCTGAAGATCTTTGTGTTTTGCCTGTGGATATCTCGCCCTTTTTCACAGCCTAATTCTTTCTTTTCTTACCGCGCGTTTTCTTTTCACAGTCTTTCTTTGGCTTTTCACACGCTTTTCTTAGGTTTTTCCAAAAGGTTTTCCACTGGCCTCTTCTTTGGTTCTCTTAAACTTTTTTCAACATTCCACAGGATTTCGTGGCTCTATTGTTATTACTGTTATTTTATTTATTCAAAAAACAAAATAAGTACTACTCGGATAGATTTCTTACCCCAAAAGGAATTAGTACGCTCGGTATCTTACTTTTTGTTCCTTCTAAATGACGGATTTGATCGTCAAAGAAGATATGCGGACGAAAAGCTTCTAAGACACCGGCTTTGGAATTGCCATCTAATAAAAAAAGTTCAGCCGCATGCATTCCAAAAGACTTTAATGTCGTAATAAGGCGCTGCTCGCTAAGAGCTCCTCGTGCAGTCACAATGGCGACACGAATATTGGGTTTGTAATAAGGATTTCCTTTAGCTCTTTTTTCATCTAGTTCTTGAAAGCGTGCAAGCTTTCGAAAAAGCTGATGCAAAGGACCTGGAGAATGCGGTGTTGATTTCTTTTCCTGCTCTAACTGCTCAAAACCTTCAAGTCCTTTTTCTTTGTACGCTTTTTCTGATTCATCGTCGATAACGACACCGTCAAAGTCAAAGGCAATGCGAAGCTCTTGCTCTTTTTCAATTTCGTTAGGATGAACGTCTGTCGGTAACACAAGTCCTGCGGGTTGCCCTAGGGCAATCGCCTTTGTGACGTTTTCTCTATTCGCACTTAAAAAGAGCGACGCGTTAAAGGCTGATAGATACGGAAACGTTGATTGCCCAGATGTGAAGGCCCCAGCTTTAATGGGAAGGCCATAGTGTCGGCACGAAGAAAAGAAACGCTGCCCGGTTTCAGGAGAGTTTCTACTAATGACAATCACTTTAAAGGAGTCTGGTCCAAAGATTTCATTAAGAAATAAAAGTCTTTGGACAAAAGGAAAGGCAACCCCAGGCTCTAAAGGATCGTCCTTATGCTCTGTTTGGTATTTACGGTAGGCGTCAATCCCCTTTTCTTCAAAGAGAGCATGTTCCTTTTCTAAATCGAACAAGGCTCTTGAAGAAACTGCGACGACAAGTTGCTCGTTGTTCGATGTCATAGATGTGACTCCGTTAAATATCGATATTGGCCGCAAATAAAGCGTTTTCTTCAATAAAGG